>JAQGLF010000348.1 GCA_028293025.1 Alphaproteobacteria bacterium | reverse complement strand
GCTCCTCCCGAAGCTCGCAAAGGCAAGCCATGAAAAAGCAGTCTAAGCCGGTCTATAGCCCTGCTCTCCGGTTGAAAGCAGGCGAACTTGAGGGGCTGCGCCAGCTAGCACCTGACGTAGCGGACTGCATCCTGCCGCGGTTCATCGTGCCCCCTCAGAGCGAACGGGATGAGACCCGGCCCTTGCTGTTCGAGGTCGAAAAGATGCCAGATGTCAGCCCCGCTCTGGCGGCACACTGGCGCGATCGGCCGGTGCTCATCGATTCCACATACATCATCGACGAGTATGGCCGTGACAGGCTTGTGTCGTGGCTGCCCGCAATGTTCGAGCGCGCGCGGAAGGCCCGTGTTCGAGCGATCCCCACAGCGCTGCTCAGCGATCTCGGTGGCGTCGAGGCTTCCGCTTTCCGGGGAGCGATCGCGACCGCCGAAGATGTCAAATTCGCAATCTGCGTGCCCTCGGACGAAATGGTTGATCCGGGATTCACCGCCGCGATGAACGAAGCCCTCGATCGCCTTGCCCTTACGCCTGCGGATTGCGCCTTGATCGCGGATTTTAGCGCGGCTGAATTCAGCAATCCAGACATCGTCGCGCCGATCATCGGCGGCGTCCTCGAAACGCTGCAGGACTTCGGTCCGTGGCAGCTGATCATCTTTCAGGGCACTCATTTCCCCGACAAGAACCCGGCCGACCATGGATCGGTCGAAATATGGCCGCGCAACGAGTGGCACAGCTGGCGCAAGGCGGTGAGGCTGGATCCAACGACCTCAGAGCACATGATCTTCGGTGACTATGCGGCCGACTGCGCCAAAATGGTGTTCGGAAAAGGCGGAATGGCGATCAGGCATCTTCGCTACACCACCGGCGAGAATTGGCGCATTCAGCGCGGCGCCAAGACCGGTTCCGACAAGAAGATTATGCATGATGTCTACAAAGGCATCGTCGAAAGCGGTCAGTTCGCGGGAGAGGGGTTTTCCGAGGCCGATGCTTATATCGCGCGCGCCGCGGCGAATGCGAACGCCGGGCCGGGAATCGCAAAGACGTGGCGCCAGCTCAACACGACCCATCACATTACGGTCGTCGTATCCGCGCTTGCTGAGGTCCGCGGCATCGTGATCGCGAGAGGCCAAGGGGACTTCGCAAATCGCCAATTGTCACTGCTGGATCAACACTCACGCGCGGGCCCCGAGAGTAGCGACGCGGCGGCGGTTAGGTAACAAGCGCTGAGACGTTGTCGCCAGGTTCTGCTTTGCGCTCCGCGTCCCAGATACGAGCAGCTCGGCCGCCCCACGCGAAGTCGAAATTGTCAGCCGGCACCAACCTTCCCGAGTCTCATCGGGCCGACGATCAATTTGCGAACATTTCCACAAGCATGCGGCGAAGCTCGGCCATGCCATCGGGGCCCGTACAACGGTCGGCCTCAAACACGTCGCGCGAGTTATCGGCGAGGAGCTCGGCGCGGGCCGAGGCCTCGCGGAGCAGGGCCGCCGCCCGTTCCACGTCGACGCCTATACCAGCGGTCGCCGCGCGCCGCCGCCACGATTCGATCGCGTCCGCGGTCATGCCGGCCAACGGGATTTCGGCACCGAAACGCATGTTTACGGGGAGAAGGAACTCGCGTTCGACTCTGACCCGTTCTTCGAACCGTGTCCTTCGCGTAGGCGCGTCCATCGTCATCCCTCCAGCCGCCGGCGCAACGCGGCAACCCAGGGGGCCAGACTAGCATGGATCTCGGCGACTCGCGACGGCTTGACGAGGCCGGGCGGGAGCAGGCCACGCTGACCAGCCATGCGGCAGGTCATCGCCAGCTCGTAGTCCTCGATAGCGATGGGCGCCTGGTCGAAGCCGTTCAAGCGGAACGGCGAGTACCGCGAAAAGTCCGGGCTTGGGCACAGTGTCCATGAGGCTGCCATGCAGATGTTCCGGAGGCAGACGTAGAGGAGACCGAGCTCATATATCGCGTTGTCAGGCGCGGTGCTGAGCTGAGCGGGTATGCCGGCCATTATCGCCTCGAACGAAGCGATGTCGGCGGCCCCGTCGCTGTAGGGGCTTGGTTTGCCCAGCGACGCGAGGACGGGCTCAACCTCGTGAAGAGGGATCGTCTCGCGGCTGAGATGCCAGGCGAACAGCTCGCCGTTGGCGAACATGTGGCTAAGCCGGCGTCGGCCATACCAAGAAATAGACGGCTCGAGCCCGGCGAATTCGGCAGGAACATGGGCAAGAATTGCCTCGGACGGGACCTTGCCGCGCCCGTCCTCCACTACCGCCAGGAGGTCCAGGTCGCTGCACGGATCGAGATCGCCACGGGCAGCCGAGCCGAACACATATACACCAAGAAGCTCGCCCATCAGCGATGCGAGATGGATTTTGAGAGCACGGAGATGAAGAGGCCGACGTAGAGGTAGCGCATCGCAATAAGCGCGTAATCAATCACCGCGAAGCCGCTGAACCTCTCCTGTGGCGACGAGCCTAGGAGTTCGTCGACGCTATATCGAAGCACCTGCAGGCCAGCGTCGGTGGCCTCCCATCCAACTTTGGGGATTACCGCCCAAAAATTTGCGAGCGTCAGGGCGAGCACGAGCACGGTGGCGCTGCCGATCATCCTCAGGGGGCGTTCCCCATGGCCCCAGACCCAGCCGCCGACCTTTAGGCGCGCCAACGTGATGGCGGCCCGGAGCTTGTCAAGCGGCCCTGGATACTTGCGGCGGTAATAGTCGCCCGAACCCCGCATGGCCCGGGAAAGGTGGTCCATGGCGGCCTCCACCTCAGCCGTGACGAATAGCCGCTGGCTGCCAAAGTCGCCAATCTCAACGGCATTTGCGCGCAGGTTTTGGAGCGAATCGCGGCGAAGATTAGGCTCGAGCGGAAGGCTTGCGAGCATCTCGGCGGGATCCAGCAGGGTTCGATGGAAGGTCGCGTACTTGAAGTCGCAGATGTGAAACGAGGCCCCGCGCAGGTTCGCATCGTAAAAACGGGATCCGACGAATCTGCAACCTTCGAACTGTGCCGCGTGAAGGTATGCGCGCTCGAACACACAGTACGAGAAGTCGCAGTCGACGAATGTCGCCTGATTGGCGTTGAGGTCGTCGAAGCGGCGATTCCTTAGATCCAGCCGTTCGTGGCGTGCGCGGGAGAGCGGGACGCGCGAGATCGGCGCCCCGAAGCCCCCCGGCGGTTCGGTCGCAATGGTCGCTACTGCGGGAGCGGTCGGAGGCGAGCCGTCGGCGCGTGGCGACGAGCCGCGAGAAAGGGCCTTCAGGAGGCGGCGGAGCATTTCCGGAGGCTAGCGCGAAGATGAGCGCGTTACCAGCCGGGTGACCCCGCGGTTGCGATCCGGCGGGGTTCCAAGTCGCACATGACCAGCGCAGCAACAGCAGCGACCCTGAGAAGCTTTTCGTCTTTTGAGCTAAGGGCAGCTTCATGCTTCTGCGTAACTGTGCAGCTACCCGCCAAATCCAGCCATTCGCGCCAGCCCACCAGCAGCATGCGGCGCTCAACTGACTCCTGGGCGCCCATCGAGGGCGGTGTCGCGGGCACAGGCGTCGCCGTCCTGGAAGAGGAAACCAATCCCCCGATTTGCCAAATCGCTTGCAAACTGCTTTAACGCGACCATGAACATAACAAGAACTTGTTCCCGCCCAGGCGGGCGCGCCGCGAGCAGGAGGAGCATTTGCGGGCGCGACGCCTGTTTCGCCCGTCAGTAGTGAACTTTTGTCTCCTAGGGGGTCCTAACTTTACGAACTTTCCGAACGACGCGGCCTCTCCCGAACGGCCCCGCTCTTTGACATCGTACATCGAATGACCCGCGCTGCGCCGTTTCCGGGCGAGCGGGGACGCCGGCCCGGCGCCCGTAAACGCAAGAGCGATCGCGCCTTCGTTTGCGGGAATAGGGCACCGGCTCTAAGTCGCTGGCGAATGACCGACCGTCCCCGCTTCGCCTTCCGCATCGACGCGACCGACGGCGCCGCGCGCACCGGCCTGGTCTCGATGCGGCGCGGCGACATCCGCACGCCGGCCTTCATGCCGGTCGGCACCGCCGCCACCGTCAAGGCGATGAAGCCGGCCGACGTCCGCGCTTCGGGCGCCGACATCATCCTCGGCAACACCTATCATCTGATGCTGCGGCCGGGGGCGGAGCGGGTGGAGCGGCTCGGCGGCCTCCATGCCTTCATGGGCTGGGAGCGGCCGGTCCTCACCGACAGCGGCGGCTATCAGGTGATGAGCCTTTCCGAGCTGGCCAGGGTGACCGAAGAGGGGGTGACCTTCCGCAGCCATCTCGACGGCAGCAAACATCTGCTCTCGCCCGAACGGTCGGTGGAGGTCCAGCGCCTGCTCGGCTCGGACATCGTCATGGCCTTCGACCAGCTCGTGCCGACCACCTCCACGCGCGACGTGCAGGCGGCGGCGATGGAGCGCTCGATGCGCTGGGCGAAACGGTCCCGCGACGCCTTCGACGGCGGCGGCGCCCATGCGGAGGCCGCCGCGATCTTCGGCATCCAGCAGGGCGCGCTCGACGAGGCGCTGCGCCGCGCCTCGGCCGACCAGCTGCGCGAGATCGGCTTCGACGGCTATGCGGTCGGCGGCCTCGCGGTAGGGGAGGGCCAGGCGGAGATGTTCCGGGTCCTGAATTTCGCCGCGCCGATGCTGCCGGACGAGCGGCCGCGCTATCTGATGGGCGTCGGCAAGCCCGACGACATCGTCGGCGCGGTCGCGCGCGGCATCGACATGTTCGACTGCGTGCTGCCCACCCGTTCCGGCCGCACCGGCCAGGCCTTCACCCGCGACGGCCCGATCAACATCCGCAACGCCCGCTTCGCCGAGGAGGAGGAGCCGCTGGAAGCGGGCTGTCCCTGCCCGGTCTGCGGCAGCTGGAGCCGCGCCTATCTCCACCACCTCGTCCGCGCCGGCGAAATCCTCGGCGCGATGCTGATGACCGAGCACAACCTCTTTTTCTACCAGCGGCTGATGGCGGATCTGCGGGCGGCCATTGCCGAGGGACGGCTCAAGGCCTTCGCCGACGATTTTCGCGAGCGTTACCGCGGCGGCGCCGCTTAAATCCCTCCCCCGTGCGGGGGAGGGTAGGGTGGGGGCGTACGGCCTTCGCGATAAAATCTCGGTCGCTGAGCCCCCTCACCCCAGCCCTCTCCCCGCCGGGGAGAGGGAGCTGCACCCGCCGGGGAGAGGGAGCTGTGGCGAGCCCGCCCTGGATATCCACAGGAAAAGGCTGCGGGATTCCAGCTTTCGCTGGCACGGCGGGGCGGGCCGCCATAGGCTCGGGCGATGGCGCGGCCCTGCTTCAAGCTCGAGAAGATCCATCCCGAACCGCTCGCCGGCGTCGACGAGGCGGGCTGCGCGCCGCTGGCCGGCCCGGTCGTGGCGGCGGCGGTGGTGCTCGACCGCATCCATTTCCCGCGCGGCATCGACGATTCCAAGGTCGTCCCGGCCCGGGAGCGGGAGGCGATCTGCGCCCGGCTCTACAAGGTGGCGCGAGTCGGCGTCGGCATCGCCAGCGTCGAGGAGATCGACCGGCTCAACATCTACTGGGCGCGGATGCTGGCGATGAGCCGGGCGGTCGACGCCCTCGGCTTCGATCCGGCAATGATCCTGGTCGACGGCAATCGCTGCCCGAAATGGGAGCGGCCCTCGGTCGCCATCGTCGCCGGCGATTCCAAATGCCGGTCGATCGCCGCCGCCTCGATCGTCGCCAAGGTCACCCGCGACCGGATCATGGCGGACCATGCCTTGCGGCATCCCGGCTATGGCTGGGAGCGGAACAAGGGCTACGGCACGCCGGAGCATTATCGGGGCCTCGACCGGCTCGGGCCGACTCTGCTCCACCGGCGCAGCTTCGCGCCGGTGCGGCAGTATCTCGAAGCACGCGACGGCACCTCCACGATCGGGTCGCAGCAGTTGATGGACGTGTGAGTCCTTCCTGCCACACCACTTCATGTTGAGTCCCAAAGGCCCTCAAGGCCGCCATTAGTAGCGGGGACTCGTTCCGTTCCCGGCACGTTAACCGCTTTCTCAGCAGCCCCCGCTAAATCCTTGTTCTTGACCGGCGAGTCCGCGTGACTCAGGCTGCTGCCGTTGCAAAGGGGGCGGGTTCGAGATGACGGCAATGGGGCGCGTGGGGCTGTCCGAACGGATTGCCGCAAAGGTCGAAGATCCGCCGGCGCTGCCGCTGAATACGATCCTCGAAGAGGATTGCATCGCGGCCATGTCCCGCCTGCCGGCCGGCAGCATCGACATGATCTTCGCCGACCCGCCCTACAATCTGCAGCTGGGCGGCGACCTGTTCCGGCCGGAGGGAGGCCGGGTCGATGCGGTCGACGACGATTGGGACAAGTTCGAGACCTTCGCCGCCTATGATGACTTCACCCGCGCCTGGCTGAAGGAGGCGCGGCGCATCCTCAAGCCCGACGGCACGCTCTGGGTGATCGGCAGCTATCACAATATCTACCGCGTCGGCGCGGCGCTGCAGGACGAGGGCTTCTGGATCCTGAACGACATCATCTGGCGCAAGACCAATCCGATGCCGAACTTCCGCGGCACCCGCTTCACCAACGCCCACGAGACCCTGATCTGGGCGTCGCACAGCGAGGACAGCCGCTACACGTTCAACTATCGGGCGATGAAGGCGCTGAACGACGAGCTGCAGATGCGCTCGGACTGGCTGCTGCCGATCTGTTCGGGCGGCGAGCGGGTCAAGCAGGGCGGCGTCAAGGCGCATCCGACCCAGAAGCCGGAAGCTTTGCTCTACCGGGTGATGCTCGCCTGCACCAAGGCCGGCGACGTCGTCCTCGATCCCTTTTTCGGCACCGGCACGACCGGTGCGGTGGCGCGGCGGCTCGGGCGGCAGTGGATCGGCATCGAGCGTGAGAAGAGATACGTGCGGGTGGCGCGCGAGCGGATCGACTCGACCCTCCCGCTCGACGAAAGCGCGATGCGGACGATGGCTTCGAAGCGGTCGCTGCCGCGGGTGCCGTTCGGGACGCTGGTCGAGACCGGCCTGATCGTGCCCGGCACGCCGCTCACCGACGCGAAGCGCCGCTGGACGGCCCATGTTTGCGCGGACGGCTCGATCGAGCGCGATGGCGTCCAGGGCTCGATCCACCAGGTCGGCGCGGCGGCCCAGGGCGCGCCCTCCTGCAACGGCTGGATGTTCTGGCATATCGAGCGCGACGGGCTGCTCGCGCCGATCGACCTGCTGCGCCAGCAACATGTCCTGACGCTGGACTGATCCGGATCAATCGGCGCTCGACTTACCCCCAAAATGGATGCAAAATGCATCTGGCGACCGTCCCTTCGCGCCTAACGCCTGCACGCCTTTGACCACGGGAGGCATGTGGGAGCCCCTTTGGGCGTTGGAGGGCCCGAACCGATACCATGCCCCACATGGTGGTTTGGGCCGTCAAAGATCCAGTTACCCTGCTGACCTTTGAAAAGAGGCGGTCGCCACCTCTTCCCCCCTGCGCGCGTGCGGATTCCTTCGCCCCTCTTTTTCGATTAGGCGGGTCCGATGGTTGAGCGCTCCTATTTGCGGCCGGTGGCCTTCGTCGATTCGCCCTTCGACCTCGACGGCAAGGTGGTCCGCCTCGCCGGCGGCCTCGCCTGGTTCTCGGCGGTGGAGATCGCCGTGACGGAGGGCGCCCGGCGGGTCTCGCTCGAGCTGGTTCCGGTCGAGCGAATCGACGACGCTCTCGCGCGCCTTGGGAGCGAGGCCGCGACGGCCTGGCGCAACCTCGTCGCGCCGCGGCCGCCGCTCTCGCTCGGGGCGCGGACGGTGCGGCTCGACCAGCCGCAGGCGGTCGGCATCCTGAACGTGACTCCGGACAGCTTTTCGGACGGCGGCCGATTCGAGGGCGCCGACGCCGCGGAAGCGGGCTTCGCCATGGCCGAGGCCGGCGCCGCGATCGTCGACGTCGGCGGCGAATCGACTCGCCCCGGCGCGAAACCGGTCTGGGAAGGGGACGAGATCGAGCGGGTGCTGCCGGTGGTCCGCAAGCTCGCCGCGGGCGGCACGGCGGTCTCGATCGACACGCGCAAGGCGGCGGTGATGGAGGCGGCGCTCGGCGCGGGCGCAGCGATGGTGAACGACGTCTCCTCGCTCACCTATGACGAGCGCGCGCCCGCGATCGCGGCCGCCGCTTCATGCCCGATCGTGCTGATGCATCATTCGGGCCCGCCCGAGACGATGCAGGACGCGCCGCATTATGAGGGGCCTTTGCTCTACGCCGTCTACGACTGGCTGGCCGAACGGATCGCCGCGGCCGAGGCGGCGGGAATCGCGCGCGACCGCATCCTCGTCGATCCCGGCTTCGGCTTCGGCAAGAACGTGCAGCACAATCTGCAGCTGATGAACGGCCTTGCCTTGCTGCACGGCCTTGGCTGCCCGATCATGGTCGGCGCCAGCCGCAAGCGGTCGATCGGCGCGCTGTCGGCGGAAGCGCCGCCCGAGGGGAGGCTCGCCGGCTCGCTCGCCTTCGCGTTGAAAGCGGCGGAGCAGGGGGTGCAATTGCTCCGCGTCCACGACGTGCCGGAGACCGTGCAGGCGCTCCGCATCTGGCGCGGCCTGCGCGACGCGGCGCTGGCGCCAGGCTGAAACTCAGCCGGCCGGCGGCGCCGGCGGTGCCGGCACCGGTTTCGGCGCGTTCAGCAGATAGACGTCGTAGCTTTCGTCGGTAATCGCAGGCGCGAATCGCGCGAGCCGGCGAGTCGATGCCTGGAAGCGCCGGACCTGCTCGGGCGTGCCGGAAAAGGCCCAGTTATAGACTTCGAGAATGTGGAACGGACGCGTCGCCCCGTCGATATGGCGCTGGAAGAGGATGACGACGGGCCGGCCGGTGCGCGCCTGCAATATCCGGGCGTCGCGCAGATAATCGTCGACGCTGAGCTCCCGGCGCACCTGCCCGGTGAAGCGGACGACCCGATCGAAACGCTGCCTTCGCATCAGGTAGATCGGGTTGGGCGCGTAATAAGACAGGGGCTCGAGCAACGTGTCCGGGTCGGCGACGAGGACGGCGTCGGTCAGATGCTCGCGCTTCAGCAAAGCGGCGAGGTCGCGCGAGCGGCTATAGGGGATGCCGTTGAGATCCGCCGCGGCAAGGCCGGCGCCGGTCACGACCTGGAGCCCGAGCAGGACCAGGAACAGGGCCGTGCCGATCTCGGGGAGGCGGCCGAGCCGCGCCTCGACCCGCCAAGCCTCGGGCCACGCCCCGCCGCGGCCCTCGGCGACCAGCCAGTAGAGGGTGACGAGATAGACGAGGAGCAGCGCCTCGTGCCGGTAATAGCCGGGGTAGATGAGCTGGAAGAAGAGCTCGAAGCCGAGAAACACCACGAGCGCCGACAGAAAGGCGGCGGGCGATCGGAGCAGGCCGAGCAGGCTGCCGAAGACGAGCAGGCCGAGGAAGGCGGCGGCGGCGGGCGTCGCCCGGACGAAGGGCGGCACGAACGCCCAGAAGGTCGCAGCCGGCGTCGAGACCGCACTCCACACCACCGACGGCGTGATGCTGCCGTGGAACTGGATCGCCGCCGCGTCGTGGACGGTCGGATAGACGGTGAGGAAGCAGAGCAGGGCGCCGGCCGCGGCCACCGCCGCATTGAGGACGAACATGCCGTATCTCCGGCTCCAGCGCAGGCCTTCCTCGCCGACGAGCTCGACCAGCCAGAAAAGCAGGAAGGCGGCGGCGAGCAGGGCCGAGGGAACGTTGGTGTTGCAGAGCAGGGCCAGGACGAGGCCGATGACGATGCCGCGGTCGCGCCAGCGGGGATAGAGCGCCGCCAGCGCGAACAGGACCAGCATCGAGATGCCGTAATTGCGGGCGACCACCGCATATTCGTACATGCCGAAGGCGCCGAACAGGATGAGCGCGAAGACCGCCGGCCTGAACGGCGCGCGGAAGACGAGCACCGCCATCGCGGCGGCGGCGACGATCACGGAGACCGCCGGCAGCACCTGGCGAACCGGGACGATCGCATGGGCGCCGCGCAGCAGCAGGTACCAGATCGCCGGATGGCCTTCGCCGTGAAGGATTCGCAGCATGGCGGGCACGCTGTCGCCGGCGAGGGCAATGGTGACCGCCCGAACCTCGTCGCGCCAGAAGACGTGACGGGAGACGAGGAGGAGGACGAGTGCGCACCAGGCCGCATAAAGCAGGATGCGCAGCGTGCGTTCGCGGGCCGAGACCGGTCCGCTGCGGGCAATCTTCAAGCCTGAAATCCCCTCGTGAACTCCGGATGCGGGCTATTTGCGACAAGGAAGCGGCCCGTGTCGAGCATCGCCGACGACCGCGCGCTAGGAGCCGGATGATCAGAGGCGGTAGAGCGCCTGCGCGTCCAACGACATCGCAATCACGCAAGCCGTCACCCAGACACCCAGCAGGATCGGGAACAGGCTCTGGAGCCGATCCCTTGCCGACGGCGCAAGGCCGCTGACCGCGGGCGCGATCGCCAACAGGGCCGGCACGAAATAGCGGCCCTGAACACCGCCGATGACGGTCGGCAGCGGCCCTCGGCACGTGACGTACATCGCGAGGAAGGTGATCAGAACGATCCCCGCCGCGCCGGTCGCCAGGGACAGCCGGACCAGACGTTCCAGGCTTGCGGGCGTGCGCACATCGTTGCGGAGGCCGATGGCCAACAAGGCAATTGCGGAAACGTACATCCAAAGCGGCAGCGGGTAGGAAAGATGCCCGTTCGGCCCGTCCCCCCAACCGTAATGGCCGATGAAGCTCAGGAAGTAATAAGGTCCCCTGTCGGCCAGGCTATGGCCGATCAGCCATGGCCAACCGCTTGCGAACGCGACCAGGCGCGGGCCGATGGGACCGCCGTCCGCGCCGCACCTCAGCTCCACCACCTGGCCCATGATCATGAGCGTCCACAACGCGGCGGCGGCGACACCGGCGGCCAGCATAAGGAGGCTGAGCCACTGCCGGTTGCGGATCGCCTGGATCGCCGGGGTCAAAGCGAGCGCGGCGAGCGGCGGCCGCACG
>JAQGLF010000332.1 GCA_028293025.1 Alphaproteobacteria bacterium | reverse complement strand
CGTGCGGGAGGCGCTGTAGGCGACCTCGTTCGCCTTGCCGACGACGAAATTCTCGAACCGGTAACGCGGCTCCAGCGCGACGGCATAGAGGCCGGTTTTTGCCTCGGCCGGCTCCTCGGCCTCGGGCGGCGCCGGGATCTGCACGACCGCCGCCGTCTTCGGCGCCGCCGCGCCGACGCCGATCACGATATGGCGGACCGTCGGGCAGGCGGCGTGCCAGGCCAAAGCGAGCCGCTCGGCGAAATGGGTCTGCACCCAATCGGCCATGAACTGGGACGGCAATTCGAGGCGCAGGGTGAAGCTATCCGAGTCGAAATTGCCAAGCGCGATCGGGCGCAGCCAGCCGTCGAAGGTCCGGGCGCCGCAATCGCGTCGCAAGCCCGCGCGGATCGTCTCCCAGATCGCCTGGAGTCGTCCGACTCCTTCCTCGGCATCCATGGTCGAAACGTCGCTCGTCGCCGGCTTGAAAGACACGAAGGTCCCCCTCCTCTTTCTTCGGGCCCTTTCCCCAGGCCCTGGTTTCGGCAAAGCCCTCCCGCGCACGGACAGCCCCCCGGCGGCACCGATTCGGAAAATCGCTCTTGCTGTGTGCGTCCGGCAGGAGATTCGCCCAACCGGAGCGATCCTTTTAGGAACGGTTCGGCGGCCCGATCAAGGGGCGAATGTGACAAATTTTTGAAATAAATGCGTTGACAACGGATTTCCGGGACATCCGCGAGAATTGGCGGAAAACTGCCGTTTCCGAAGCAAGGTCGTCCCGCGAATCGCCGGGAATCCTAGGGTTTCGCGATCCGTTCTTTTCCGGAACGAAAAAGCCCGCCGGCGCGGGGCCGACGGGCATAGTCGAAGCCTTTTAACGGCTTAGAACCCGTCTCTAAGCGAGCGCGGCGATCCGGCGTGTCAGCCGCGAAAATTTCCGCGATGCCGTGTTCTTGTGGAACACGCCCTTGGCGACGCCGCGGGCGAGCTCCGGCTGAACCTTGCTGATCGCGGCAAGCGCCTGCGCCTTGTCGCCGGCCTCGATCGCCGCCTCGACCTGCTTGACGAAGGTGCGTATGCGGCTGAGGCGGGCGCCGTTGATTTCGGTGCGGCGCTGGTTGCGACGGATTCGTTTCTTGGACTGCGGCGTGTTCGCCATCTAACTGCCTCTTATTTCGAAATGAAAAGGGCGCGGCCTTGTCGCCGCACCCACTCGGGCCGCGCTCTACGCAAGGCGCGCGCGAAGGTCAACCGAGGATCGCCTCAGGAACGCTGGCAGCGCGGGCAGAAGAAGGTCGACCGGCCCGAGTCGTTGCGGCGGCGAATCGGCGCGCCGCAGCCGCAGGCCTCCCCTTCCCGCCCATAGACCCGCCATTGCTTCGAGAAATAGCCGAGCTCGCCCGAAGGCCTGGCATAATCACGCAGCGACGAGCCGCCCGCTTCGATCGCCGCCAGCAGCACCGCCCTGATCGCCGCGACGAGTCGCTCGAGCCGGTCGCGCGAGATACGGCCGGCCGCGCGGCCCGGGGCGATCTTCGCCAGATGCAGCGCCTCGCAGACGTAGATATTGCCCAGGCCGGCAACGATCCTCTGGTCAAGCAGCAGGGCCTTGATCGGCGCGGAGCGGCCGTCGAGCGCGGCGAGCAGGGTGTCCGCGGTGAAGCCTTCGCCCGGCGGCTCGGGGCCCATGGCGACGAACGGCGGGTAGGCGGCGAGCCCGTCGGTGCGCACCAGGTCGACCGAACCGAAGCGGCGGGGATCGTTGAGCGCCAGCACGCATCCGGCGTCGGTTTCGAGCAGGAGATGGTCGTGGGCGCCGAGCTCGGCGGGGTCGATCCGCCAGCGCCCCGACATGCCGAGATGGAAGATCATGGTGTCGCCGCGGTCGGTGTCGATCAGCCCGTATTTCGCGCGGCGGCCGAGGCCGGTGACGATGGCGCCGGTCAGCCGCTGCCGCAGGTCGGGCGGGAAGGCGCGGCGAAGGTCGGCGCGCTTCGCCTCGACCCGGACGAGGCGCCGGCCCTCGAGTACCGGAACCAGGCCGCGGACCGTGGTTTCGACCTCGGGCAGCTCAGGCACGGAGGAAACGGACGATATGGCAACTGCACATGCACCGTCACCCCTGTCGAGCCGTGGACGAAACGTCCACTGCTCTCTTGTTTTTTGCCGCATTTTCCGAGCCGCCGGATGGATTACGCCCGGCTTGAAAATGCTCTAGAGCCGGCCGCGATGGACAAGGTTTCTTTCGGCTTCGAGGAGGTTTCGCCCGAGGAAAAGACCCGGCGGGTCGGCCGCGTCTTCTCGGGGGTCGCCGGCCGTTACGATCTCATGAACGACCTCATGTCGGGCGGCATGCACCGGCTATGGAAGAGCCAGTTCGTGCGGCGGGTACGGCCGCGCCGCGGCGAAGCGATCCTCGACATGGCCGGCGGCACCGGCGACGTCGCCTTCCGCCTCGCCGGGAGCGGTGCGAAGGTCGTCGTCGCCGACATCAATCCGGAGATGCTGGCGGTCGGCCGCGAACGGGCGACGAAGCGCGGCATCGAAGGGCTGGCATGGGCCGAGGAGAATGCCGAGGACCTGAGCTTCGCCGACAACAGCTTCGACGCCTGTACGATCGCCTTCGGCATCCGCAACGTCACCCATATCGACCGCGCGCTCGCCGAGGCGCATCGCGTGCTGAAGCTCGGCGGGCGCTTTTTCTGTCTCGAATTCTCGACCACCAGCTGGCCCGGTTTCGCCGGTCTCTACGAGGCCTATTCGATGAAAATAGTGCCGAAGATCGGCAAGACGATCGCGCGCGACGAGGAGAGCTATCGCTATCTGGTCGAATCGATCCGGCGGTTCCCGCCGATCGAGACGTTCAAGGCGATGATCGGCAAAGCCGGCTTCGCCCAGGTCAGGGCCGAGCCGATCCTCGGCGGCCTCGTCGCCATCCACAGCGGCTGGAAAGTCTGAATTGAAGCGGGTTTGTAGCATCGCGGCACGGACCGAAAGGTCCGCGACATGACAAGACCCGTGGTTCATGTCTGGCGGCTCCTGAAATGGGGGCGGGTGCTGGCACGGCACGGCGCGCTGCGCGGCATCGAGCGCGATCCGAACACGCCGGCGCCGGTCCGCCGCCTCGCCCGCATCGCCCGGTTCGGCGCCCGCATTCCCCGGGTGCCGACCTATGCCGAGGCGTTCCAGGAGATCGGCCCGGCCGCGATCAAGTTCGGACAGGCGCTGGCGACGCGGCCCGACCTCGTCGGTCCCGAGGCGGCGCGCGACCTCACGCTCCTCCAGGATTCGCTGCCGCCGGTGCCGTTCGCCGAGATACGCGCCGCGATCGAGCAGGGGCTCGAAAGGCCGCTCGACCAGATCTTCTCCGAAATCGATCCCGAGCCGGTCGGCGCCGCCTCGATCGCCCAGGTCCACCGCGCCGTCACCACCGAGGGCAGGCAGGTCGCGGTGAAGGTGCTGCGGCCGCATATCGAGGAGGATTTCGCCAAGGCGATCGAGACCTATGAATGGGCGGCGGCGCAGGTGGAGGCGATGGGCGGCGAGCCGGCGCGCCTGCGGCCACGCCTGGTCATCGCCCATTTCAAGCAATGGACGGCGCGCGAGCTCGACCTCAGGCGCGAAGCCGCCTCCGCCTCGGAGCTGCGCGAGAATCTGGTCGCCGAGAGCGGCTTCCACATTCCGGAGATCGACTGGACCCGCACGTCGCGGCGGGTGATGACGCTCGAATGGATCGACGGCATCAAGCTGACCGATCGCGAAGCCCTGGTCGCCGCCGGCCACGACCTCAAGGCGCTGGCCGCGATCCTGGTCCGCGCCTTCCTCCGCCAGGCGGTGATCGACGGTTTCTTCCACGCCGATCTCCACCAGGGCAATCTCTTCGCTTTGCCCGACGGCCGCCTCGCCGCGATCGACTTCGGCATCATGGGCCGGATCGACCGGCAGGCGCGGATCTGGCTGGCCGAGATCCTCTACGGCCTGCTCGTCGGCAATTACCGCCGCGTCGCCGAAATCCATTTCGAAGCGCAATATGTCCCCGGCCACCATAATGTGGAGGAGTTCGCGACCGCCTTGCGGGCCGCCGGCGAGCCGATCCGGGGCCTGCCGGTCAAGGACATCTCGATCGGCCAGATGCTGGACAGCCTGTTCACCATCACCCGCGATTTCGACATGCCGACCCAACCGCACCTGCTCCTCCTCCAGAAGACGATGGTGATGGAGGAAGGCGTCGCCCACGCGCTCGATCCCGACATCAACATGTGGGAGACCGCCGAGCCCTTCCTCCGGGAATGGGTGCGCGGCGAGCTGGGGCCGGAAGCGGCGCTCGCCGACCGGCTGGTCCGGGATTTTCGCACCTTCGCCCGGATCCCCGAGCTGATCCGGCGCATCGACCATTATTACCCGCCGCCCGGCGCCGCTCCGCCCGATCCGCCGCTTCCGGACGTCCTGATCGTCGAGCCGCGCCATTACGGCCGCTATGCGCTGACCGCCCTGCTCTCGGCCGCGGCTGGCGCGGCAGCGGCGCTGCTCCTACACTGAGCCGATGCAGGATAGACGCGTCCTCCTGATCGTCGGCGGCGGCATCGCCGCCTACAAGGCCTGCGCGTTGATCCGGCTGCTGCGCAAGTCCGGCGCGACGGTGCGCTGCGTCCTCACCGCCGGCGGCGCCCATTTCGTGACGCCGATGACGCTCGCCGCTCTCTCGGAGCAGCCGGTCCATACCAGCCTCTGGGATCTGAAGGACGAGACCGAGATGGGCCATATCCAGCTCAGCCGCGAGGCCGATCTGGTGCTGGTCTGCCCGGCCACCGCCGATCTGCTGGCGAAGATGGCGGCGGGGATCGCCGACGACCTCGCCACCACCCTCCTCCTCGCCACCGACAAGAAGGTGCTGGCGGCGCCGGCGATGAACGTGCGCATGTGGCGGCACGAGGCGACCCGGCGCAACGTCGCCCGGCTTCGCGCCGACGGGGTGACGATCATCGAGCCGGCGGAGGGCGAGATGGCCTGCGGCGAATACGGCCCGGGACGGCTGCCGGAGCCGGAAGCGATCCTCGTCGAGGTGAAAAAGCTCCTCTCGGGGGAGGAGCAAAGGCTTGCCGGCAAGAGGATCGTGGTGACGGCGGGTCCGACCCACGAGCCGATCGATCCCGTGCGGGTGATCGCCAATCGCTCGTCCGGCAAGCAGGGCTTCGCGATCGCCGAAGCGCTCGCCGCACTCGGTGCCGACGTGATTCTGGTCGCCGGCCCGGTCGCGCTCGCCACACCGCCGGGCGTCGGGCGCGTCGACGTCGAGACGGCGCGGCAAATGAGCGAGGCGGTCGATTCGGCCCTCCCCGCCGACGCTGCGATCCTCGTCGCGGCGGTCGCCGACTGGCGAGTCGAAGCGGCGCCGTCGAAGCTCAAGAAGGCCGACGGTCCGCCGCAGCTCCGCTGGACCGAGACTGAGGATATCCTCGGCAGTCTGTCGGCATCGTCGCGGCGCCCAAAGCTGGTCGTCGGCTTTGCCGCCGAGACCGACCATGTCATCGACGAGGCAAGGGCGAAAAGGGCGCGCAAGGGCTGCGACTGGATCGTCGCCAACGACGTCTCCGGCGACGTGATGGGCGGCGAGGCGAACGAGGTCCACCTGATCACCGCCGACGGGGTCGAGAGCTGGGAGCGCGCGTCCAAGGCGGAGGTCGCCCGCCGCCTCGCCGGGAAGATCGCCGATGCGCTCGATTGAGATCGCATTGATGCGCCTGCCGCAGGGCGAGGGCCTTCCCCTCCCCGCTTATGCGACCGAGCATGCCGCCGGCATGGACGTGGTCGCGGCGGAGAGCCTGATCCTGGAGCCGGGGGCCCGCCATGCGGTGGCGACCGGCTTCGCCATCGCCATTCCCCACGGCTATGAAGTGCAGGTCCGGCCGCGCTCGGGCCTGGCGCTGAAGCACGGCATCACCTGCCTCAACACGCCGGGCACGATCGACAGCGACTATCGCGGCGAAGTGAAGGTGATCCTCGCCAATCTCGGCGACGCCCCGTTCGAGATCCTCCGCGGCGAGCGCATCGCGCAGCTGGTGCCCGCCCCCGTCCAGCGGGCCGCCTTCATCGAGGTGGGAAGCCTGAGCGAGACGGGCCGGGGCAGCGGGGGTTTCGGCTCGACCGGCCGCTAGACCCCGATCGTCGAGGTGGAACCGCTTCTGGCCTCCGCCGAAAGCGTGAATCACAGTCTATTCAGGTGGTCGAACCGCCGCTTCTTCATTTTCCCGTTGCTTTGCCTCCCCGACAGGAGGAAATTGCCGATGAGGCCGGCTTGACGGCTTTGGAAACACGGGAGGAAATCATGATCGGTTCGTTCCTGGCCGCCGCATTTCTGATGGGTTCGCAGGCGCCTGAGCTGCAGGTCGATGTCGGCCGGGTCGACTGGGCCGCGCTGCCGCCGCTGAAGGCGGTGCAGCGCGCCTTTCCGACGCCGGACATGGTGGGGAAGGTCGAATCCATGCTCGGCGCGCCCAATTGCTCGATCCCCGGCCAGACCAGCATGCGCTTCGACATCAACGTGCCTTATGCGGTCCAGGTCAATCCGGACGGCACCTCCAGCCATGTCGTGGTGGCGGAGATCGGCTGCCCGGCGCTCGAATCCTATGTTGGGCTGCTGGTGCTCGAGCTGGCGCGGCGGGGAGACTTCCGCGCGAGCGGCGCCGGTCATGCTGCATGGTATAAGAGTTCGCTGAACTTCAATCTGCGGTGACGCTGAGCGACCGGCAGCTCGACCGCTACGCAAGGCACATCGTCCTTCAGGAGATCGGCGGCGAAGGCCAGCGCCGGCTGCTCGCGGCTTCGATCGCGATCGTCGGCGCGGGCGGCATCGGCGGCCCCGCGATCCAATATCTTGCGGCGGCGGGGGTCGGACGGCTGCGGGTGGTCGACGACGACCGGGTGACGCTCGACAATCTCCAGCGGCAAATCCTGTTCGGCATCGACGACATCGGCCGCCTCAAGACGGAGGCGGCCGGCGAGGGGGTGGCGCGGCTCAACGAGGACGTCGCTTTCGAAGGCGTGGAGCAAAGGCTGTCCGCCGCCAATGCCGCCGGTCTGCTGTCGGGCGTGGACCTGGTGCTCGACGGCAGCGACAATTACGCGACGCGGCTCGCCGTCTCTGACTTCTGCACCGCGGCCCGCATTCCCCTAGTGTCCGCTGCGATCGGCCGCTTCCAGGCGCAGATCGGCACCTTCCGCGGCTGGGAGGCCGGCCGGCCCTGCTATCGCTGCTTCGTCGGCGACGCCTTCGACGCCGAGGATTGCGACAATTGCGCGGAGC
>JAQGLF010000318.1 GCA_028293025.1 Alphaproteobacteria bacterium | reverse complement strand
CCCAGGTCTCGACCGCGATCGCGCTCGACGTCCTGTTCACCGCCGAACGCATCTTCGCCGCCGCGCTGATCGCCGGCGCCATGTCGGTGGACGCGCTGAAGGGGACCGACGTCGCCTTCGATCCGCGCATCCACGAGGCGCGCGGCCAGCCCGGGCAGATCGCGGTCGGGGCGGCGCTGAAGGCCCTGCTCGAAGGCAGCGAGATCCGCCGCTCGCATGACGATTGCCCCAAGGTGCAGGACCCTTACAGCTTCCGCTGCCAGCCCCAGGTGATGGGCGCCTGCCTCGATTTGATGGCGCAGGCGGCGCGGACGCTGGCGATCGAGGCCAATGCCGTGACCGACAATCCTTTGCTGTTCGGCGAGGAGGCCCTGTCCGGCGGCAATTTCCATGCCCAGCCGATCGCCTTCGCGGCCGACATGCTGGCCATCGCCCTTTGCGAGATCGGCTCGATCTCCGAGCGGCGGACGGCGGTGCTGGTCGACCCGAAGATGAGCGGCCTGCCGCCCTTCCTGGTGCGCGACAGCGGCGTCAATTCGGGCTTCATGATCGCCCAGGTGACCGCCGCCGCTTTGGTTTCGGAGAATAAGAGCCTCGCTTTCCCGGCGAGCGTCGACACCATCCCGACCTCGGCGGGGCAGGAGGACCATGTCTCGATGGCGACCCACGGCGCGATGAAGGCGCGGCGGATCGCCGGCAATGCCGCAGGCGTGGTCGGCATCGAATGGCTGGCGGCGGCGCAGGGGCTCGACTTCCACACGCCGCTGGCCTCCTCGCCGGCGATCGAGGCGGCGCGGGCGCGGATCCGGGAAAAAGTGCCGCACCTCGAAAGCGACCGTTATCTCGCCGTCGACCTCGGCTGGGCGAAGGAAACGGTGCTGGCCGGGGCACTGACGGCCGAGCTGGAAGGCCGGATCTTCGGCCGATGACGTCGGTCCTCCCGGCAGGGTCGAACCAGACGCGCCTCTGGGGCCTGACGCCGCGTCAGCGGCTGGCGCGGATCGCGGCAAGCCGGGGCATCGACTTTGCGGAAGGCCCGGGCGGCGGGCCGATCGTCGCCAATCTCGATTTCGTCTTCGACCCCGCCTGGCTCGGCTTCATCGCCGATCGGCCGGAGCATGTCGTGACCCTCGGCGGCGTGCCGGTCCTCGCCTGTTCCGAGGCGCTCGACGCGCGGCTGCTAATGATGCTGGCGATGAAGGAGGATCGGGCGCCGGACGCGGCGTCCGGGCTCACCCGTATCGCTTATGAGGAAAGCGAGGGCATCGGCAATAACGAGCTCAGGAAGCGGGAGCGGCCGTTCATGGGGCGCCTGACGCCCGACACGGTGCCTGCGCTCGAGCGGGCGAGCTATTTCGGCGCCTATAAGGGCGTCACCGATCTCCTCACCAAATATCTCTGGCCGGAATGGGCCTTGGTGCTGACCCGCTGGGCGGCGCGGATCGGCATGAGCCCGAACCAGGTGACCTTGGTCGGCGCGCTCTTCTGCCTGCTGGCGACCTGGCTGTTCTGGCGTGGCTGGTACTGGCCAGGACTCGCCGCGGGGCTCGTCTTCATGGTGCTCGACACGGTGGACGGCAAGCTCGCGCGCTGCACGATCACCGCGTCGAAATGGGGCGAGGCGTTCGACCATGGCATCGACCTCGTCCATCCGCCTTTCTGGTGGTGGGCCTGGGGCGTCGGCCTCGCGCATTACGGCCGGCCGTTGCCGCCGCACCTCTTCTGGTGGACGCTGGCCGCGATCGTCGGCGGCTATGTGGTGCAGCGGCTGATCGAGGGTGCATTCATCGCTCTGTTCCGGATCCACATCCACGTCTGGCGAAGGGTCGACAGCCGCTTCCGGCTGATCACCGCCCGGCGCAACCCGAACATGGTGATCCTGCTCGCCTTCCTGATCGCGAGGCGGCCGGACTGGGGATTGGTGGCGGTGGCGGGATGGACCTTGCTGTCGCTCCTCGTCCACGCCGTCCAGCTCGTCGAGGCGCTGGTCGCCCGGGCTCGCGGGCGCACAATCGTCTCCTGGATCGGCTGAGGAGAAAAAGGTGAACGAGACCATCCGAAGGTTCGGCTATCCGGCCACGCTCGTCGCCGATTATGCGCATTGGGTGGTCCTGCTGCGGCCGGCGCAGCCGACGCTCGGCAGCCTGATCCTTGCCGCCAAGGGCGAAGCGACGGGTTTTTCCGATCTCGAAGCGGCGGCTTTCGCCGAGCTGCGGCAGGCGGTCGCCGACATCGAGCAAGTGCTGGCGGAAGCAATCGGCTATGCGAAGATCAACTATCTGATGCTGATGATGGTGGACCCCCACGTCCACTTCCACGTGCTGCCGCGCTACGAAGGCGAGCGAAGCGCCCACGGCATCGCCGTCCGTGACGCCGGCTGGCCGAAGGCGCCGGCGCTGGGCGAGGCGGTCGCGCTCGACGCCGGGCAGATCGAGACGCTGACCGCCTGGCTCAGGACGCTTTGGCCCAGCGGGCGGTGAGGGCCTCGGCCTTCTCCACATCCTCGGGGAAATCGACTTCCTGCCATTCCTCGCCGCCTATCGAGACGGTGCGGATTTCGGCGCCGGCCTGGGCCAGTGCGTCGATCGCGCGCAGATACCAGCGGCGCGTGCCTTCGGGAGAGCGCATCATCCGCTCGACCCCGTCGACGAAGCTGCGCGGACCCTCGCCGCGAAAGGCGAGGAGGCCGATCGATTCCGCATTATAGCGCCCCGGCTCCAGCGCCTTGCCGATGCGGAGCAGGCGATCGCCCTCACGAAGCACCTTCATGTCGTCGGCATCGTAATCCTCTTTCTCGTCGACGGTGACGGCGATCGGGCCGGTCTCCGCTGCCAGCACCCGCGCGAGCAAAGGCCCTGAGACCAATGTGTCGCCGTTGAGCAGGAGCAGGTCGCGGTCGAACTCGGCCCGCGCCATCCAGACCGAGCCGAGATTGTCGGCCACATGGTAGAAGGGATTGAACAGGGTTCGGACGCCGGTGCGGCGGGCGGCGACGGCGTCGACGAGATGGTCGCGAAAGCCGGTGACGACGACGATGTCGCCGATCCCCGCCGCCTGGAGGACGTCGAGCTGCCAGTCGAGCAGGGTCCGGCCGGACAGAGCGATCAGGCATTTCGGCCGGTCGGCGGTCAGCGGCAGCAGCCGCGAGCCCTTGCCGGCGCTGAGGATGACGGCTTTTTCGATCGGCATGGCGATTGTCGGATCCGCTTGGGACGAGCTAATTCTTGTTGCCGCATTGCTTTTGGGAAAAGCTGGTACCCACCTTTTCCCGCAATGCTCTAGGCGCTTAAGACGGGATGGCCCCGTGGGGCAAGGAGCGCTTGATGGGTGAATGGACCGCGATCCTGCTGGCCGGCGAGCGGCCCGGCGAGGCCGGCTTCGCCAGGAGCCAGGGTGTCGCCGCCAAGGCGCTGATCCCGGTGCGCGGCGAGCCGATGCTGGCGCGGGTGGCGCGCGCCCTCCTCGCCGCCCCGTCGGTCGGGCGGGTTGTGGTGCTGGCGCAGGCACCGGACGCTCTGCTGGCGCAAGGGCCGTCCTGGCTGCGGGAAGAGCCGCGGCTCGCCACCGCCGTCTCGGGCGACGGCATTGCGGCGAGCGTTGCCGCCGTCGCGGGGACCGCCGAAGCGCCCTGGCCCTTGCTGCTCACGACCGCGGACCACGCGCTTCTGACCGCGGAGATGATCGAGGCCTTCCTCGCCGCCGCCGCCGGTGCCGAAATCGCCTTCGCCATGGTCGAGCGGCGGACGGTGGAGACGGCCTGGCCGGAGACGAAGCGGACCTGGATCAAGGCGCGCGGCGGCCAGTATAGCGGGGCTAATTTGTTCGCCCTCGCCTCGCCCAAGGCCGAGCGGGCGCTCGCCTTCTGGTCGCGCGTCGAGCGGGACCGCAAGAAGGTGCTGCGGCTGCTCGCTTTCCTCGGCCCGTTGATCCTGCTCCGCGCGCTGACCCGGACGATCACGCTGGACGTGGCGGTGGCGAAGCTCGGCCGCAGGCTCGGCCTCACCGCCAAAGCGGTCGTCCTGCCCTTCGCCGAAGCCGCGATCGACGTCGACAAGCCCGAGGATCTCGGGCTCGTCGAACGGATCCTGGCCGGGCGTCAGCTGGGGTAGGCGAAGCTGATGGAGCTCACCGGCGGCATCATCGACCACATGATCCGGCTCGTGACGATGGAGATCAGGAAATAGACGATGATCATGCCGACGATCGCGACGACCGTATAGACGACCGACTTGTCCTCCGGCACCTTCATCAGCACCGGCACGCCGAGATAGAGGATGTAGAAGCCGTAAATGGCGGCGACCAGCACCAGGATCCCGAGCAGCGGGATGATCAGGACGACCCCGGCCACCCACGCAGCGGTCCAGGAATAAGCGGCGAGCTTGAAAGCCTTCACCCGGTCCTTCGTGCCGCCGAAGCTGGGGGCCAGAGCCTCGAGAATCAGGGCGAAGATATAGACGCCGACCAGTGTCAGCACATAGCTGAGGATCGCTTGGCCGAGGATGAAGCTGGCGGAGAAACGGAAGAACCCGTTGCCCATCAGGAAGAGGCCGATCGCCGTGCAGATGGCCGGGATGGCAGCGAGGATCACGACATAGTTGCGATAGATGTCGGCGATGGTCGTAGGTTCGGCGTCGATCACCGGCCATTCGAGCTTTGGCTGCATGATGATGTTCTTCACGCGGTCGACGAGCGAGCGGCTGCCGCCGCCGGTCGGGTTGGTCGCCATGGTCGGGTCCTCCTGTTTCGGACCGGGAATGAAGCACGGCTGGCGCGGAATCTCAACCCGCCAACGGCGGACTCGAGTTCGGATGCGTCGAGTGCTCCTCCCGCGTGGGGAGCTGGTAAGACCGCGTTGGAGGCACGGCTGTCGGCCGGCGACCGGATCGCTCGTTTCGTAACTATGGTGCGCTTGCGCCCATGCGACGGTGCGCGGCTATCTGCTCGGGGGTGAGGCGCAGAAAGCGCGCGGCATTGTTGTACAATATGTCGCGTTTCTGTTGCTCGCTGAGCCCCGGCGCGTCTTCGATAACCTTAACGGCCCGCTCGATCACGCCTGGCCAGACCATCTGATCCGAGCCGAACATGACGCGCCTTCCAAACCCGGCTTCCTCGATCCGGCCGAGGTAGCGGTAAAAAGCCGCTCTCGGTTGGGTGAAGACGATCACACCCACATCCACATAAACTTGCGGGTGCGCGTAAAGCAGCGTCAGCAGATCGTCGATCATTGGATAGCCCGCATGGGCGACGTAGACGCGCAGCTTCGGGTGCCGGACCAGCACTTCTTCCATCGTCAGGGCGCTGTGCAGCCGCCCGCGATAGCCCGTCGCACCCATGTAGACGACGCCCATCGGGCCGGTTCCCACGTGGATGCCGACCGGAATGTCCAGCTCCTCCGCCAGCGCCCAATAGGGCTCCAGACGAGGATCGTCGGGAGCGATGCCCGCATATTGCGTCGTCACCTCGCCAAAGACGTCGAGCGCCCCGGCCGCGTGCATTTCCCGAAGCCGCGCTGGCGTGATGTCGGGCTCGAGCTGAAAGGTGAGGGCGGGGATGATCCGTGCGGATCGCGCCTTGCGCCATGCGTCGACCCGTTCGGCGGGGCCGCTCACCACCCCAATGATGTTCAGCCTATCCATCACTGCGATCGTCTGGTCCATCAGCGCCTGATCGGTGGTCGGTGACCAGACGGGATCGGGGCAGGTCGGGTGCTTCAGGCGATCCATGAACTGCCCGGCATAGGGAGAACGCTGGTCCCAGACGGGCATTTCGCCGAACGGCGTGCACATGGCGAGCGGAGGCGGGCCCTGATCGGTCGCATGGAGTGCGTGCATGTGCATGTCGATGATGGGCGGACGATCGGCGGCGCGCGCCGGCATGGCGACGAGCAACACAGCCGCTGCCAGCATCCACCTCATGGCACGTCCTCCCCCCACGGCGGCGCAGCCGTCGATGAAGCCGGCTTAGCACCGGCAAGGCAGAGCGCCCAGCTTCGAGGAGAATTTCCAACGTCGCGTCGCGCGTGAGCGTCGGGCGGAGATCCGCGGGCGTAATACGGGAGTTGCAGCCGCCTGCCGATCAGAGCGTATCGGGCCTTGCGCACAGCCGGGTGTAGAGCTTCCACGGCCCGGCCGAAGGATGCCTCATTCGGGCACCCGCCAACAACAAAAAACCCGCCACGAGGGCGGGTTGTTTGTTGGTTGCGGGAGTAGGATTTGAACCTACGACCTTCAGGTTATGAGCCTGACGAGCTACCGGGCTGCTCCATCCCGCGTCACCAGCCTTCGAGCGCCCTGCGGCAGCCCGGGAGCCTTTTGTGTCCCGTTTCGCTTCGCGAAACGGCGGCGGGCTGCTCCATCCCGCGTTACCGACTCCTCCCTCCGGAGAGGGATGACAATGTGAATGGGTCCAGCTTGACCGCTCGCCATGAAGCCTGGCGACGACCTACTCTTCCATCGCTTAGGCGATAGTACCATTGGCGCAGTCAGGTTTCACGGCCGAGTTCGGGATGGGATCGGGTGGGTCACTGACGCTATGGTCACCAAGCTGCAAGGAGAGCGGACAAGCTGTTCTAGAAATCGTGCAATCATCTTTGCTGTACGACAGCCAAAGCTGTCGTTGATGGTGGGATTCATCAAGCGCGAACAGAGCAATTAGGACCGGTTAGCTCCACGCGTTACCGCGCTTCCACATCCGGCCTATCAACGTGGTGGTCTTCCACGGCTCGATGATAACTTATCTTGAGGGAGGCTTCCCGCTTAGATGCTTTCAGCGGTTATCCCGTCCATGCATAGCTACCCTGCTGCGCGGCTGGCGCCACGACAGGTCCACCAGAGGCATGTTCAACCCGGTCCTCTCGTACTAGGGTC
>JAQGLF010000103.1 GCA_028293025.1 Alphaproteobacteria bacterium | reverse complement strand
GGCGAAGATGGGGTGGGTGAGCTTGTCGACGCGGCGCTGGTGGCGGCCGCCGGCGAAAGGCGTGGCGAGGAACTGGGCGAGGCAGTCCTTCGCCGTCTCGATGCCGATCAGCCGCGCGCCCAAAGCGAGCACGTTGGCGTCGTTATGCTCGCGGGCGAGGCGCGCCGAGAGGCCGTCGGAAACGAGCGCGCAGCGGCAGGCGGGGTGGCGGTTGACCGAGATCGAGATGCCGATGCCGGATCCGCACAAGGCGACGCCCCGCGCTGCCCGCCCGGAGGCGATCGCATCGGCCATGCGATAGCCGTAATCGGGATAATCGACGCTGTCGGTGGAGGTCGTGCCGAGGTCGAGCACGTCATAACCCTCGCCGCGGAGATGATCGGCGAGCGCCGTCTTCATCTCGTAGGCGGCGTGATCGGAAACCACGGCGATGCGTTCGGCCACGCTGGACTCCGGCAGCTGCATTGAAGCCCATTTTCTAGGGGAGCCGCGCCTCCTTGGCCACAAGGAATCGTGGGAACGGTCTTCCTGTCCCGCTGTTTCTGCCGCCGAGGAGACGAGATGGCGACGGCCGCTGCGGGGAAGGTGGAGGAGGACAGGCGGCCCGGCATTCATTGGCGGCGCTGGGCGCTGGCGCTCCTCCTGCTCGCGGCGATCGCCGGCGCGGCCCTTCATTTCGGCCAGCTTCGCACCTTCGGCGCCCTGCTCCGCCGGGCCCGCCCGATCTGGCTGCTCGCGGCCTTCGGGCTGCAGGTCCTGACCTATCTGCTGGTCGCGGCGGGCTGGTATGTCGTGCTGAAGGCCGGCGAATCAAAGCTGTCGCTGCGCCGGCTGTTCGGCCTCGCTCTCGCCAAATTGTTCACCGACCAGGCGGTGCCGGCGGCGGGCATGGGCGGCAATGTGCTGATGGTCGACCGGCTGATCGCCTGCGGCATCCCGCGCGGCAATGCGGCGGCGGCCCTGATCCTGTCGATGATCGGCTATTATGCCGGCTTCGCCTTGATGGGCGTGATCGCCATGGTTCTGCTCTGGTGGCATCGAGAGGCGACCTGGTTGCTCGGCGGCACGGTCAGCCTGTTCCTCGTCGTCGCCTTCGCGATCCCCGCCTTCGCGCTCTGGCTGCGGCGGCGCGGGCGGCGGCCGCTGCCGGCGTGGATGGCGCGGATCGGGCCGCTGCGGCGGATGATGGAGACGGTGAGCGAGGCGCCGTCCGACCTGCTGCGCGACAAGGCTTTGCTTGCCAAGGTCGCCATCCTCAACGGCCTCGTCCTGCTCGCCGACGCCGCCACCCTCGCGGCTGCCTCCGGGCGCTGGACAGCCCGCAGCCTTTCTCCAGCGCCTATGTCGCCCTCATCATCGCCCAGATCGCGGTGACCCTGGGGCCGGTGCCGCTCGGCCTCGGCGCCTTCGAAGGCGCCTCGACCGCCATGCTCCGCCTGCTCGGCACGCCGCTCGAGCCGGCGCTGGCGGCGACCCTGCTGCTGCGCGGCTTCACCTTGTGGCTGCCGCTGATCCCCGGGCTGCTGGTGACGCGGCGAATGTCGAAATGGGGGCGAGGGCAGGACTGCTCCTAGGCCGCGAGCCTCATCTCCAGCCGGTCCCAGATCTCGGCCAGCGCTTTCGCCAGCTCGCGCATCATTTCTTCGCTGTGGCTGGGGCCGGGAGTGAAGCGGAGGCGCTCGGTGCCGCGCGGCACGGTCGGATAATTGATCGGCTGCACGTAGACGCCATATTCGGCGAGCAGGATGTCGCTGATCTTCTTCGCCTTGACCGGGCAGCCGACCATCAGCGGCACGATGTGCGTGGTCGAGGGCATCACCGGCAGCCGCGCCTCGGCGAAGATCGTCTTCAGCTTGGCCGCGCTCGCCTGCTGGCCCTCGCGCTCCACCGACGATTGCTTGAGGTGCCGGACGCTCGCCAGCGCCCCGGCGACCAGCACCGGCGACAGCGAGGTGGTGAAGATGAAGCCCGGCGCGTAGCTGCGCACGACGTCGATGATGTTCCTGTCGGCCGCGATATAGCCGCCCATCACGCCGAACGCCTTGCCGAGCGTCCCCTCGATGATCGTCACCCTGCGGGCGACATCGTCGCGCTCGGAAATGCCGCCGCCGCGCGGGCCGTACATGCCGACCGCATGGACCTCGTCGAGATAGGTGATCGCGCCATATTTGTCGGCGAGGTCGCAGATCGCGGCGATCGGCGCGACGTCGCCGTCCATCGAATAGACGCTCTCGAAGGCGATCAGCTTCGGCGCCTCCGGGTCCGCTTCCGCCAGCAATTGCTCGAGATGGTCGAGATCGTTGTGCCGGAACACGCTCTTCTCGCAGCCCGACGTGCGGATGCCGGCGATCATCGAGGCGTGATTGAGCTCGTCGGAGAAGATGATGCAGCCGGGCAGGATCTTGCCCAGGGTCGAGAGCGTCGCCTCGTTGGAGATGTAGCCCGAGGTGAAGAGGAGGGCGCCCTCCTTGCCGTGCAGATCGGCGAGCTCGGCCTCCAGATCGACATGATAATGGGTGTTGCCGCCGATATTGCGGGTGCCGCCCGAGCCGGCGCCGACGTCGTGAAGGGCCTCCTCCATCGCTTCGACGACCTTGGGATGCTGGCCCATCGCCAAATAGTCGTTCGAGCACCAGACGACGATCGGCTTCGGTCCGTTATGGCCGGCGAAGCAGCGCGCATTGGGGAAGCTCCCCTTGTTGCGCAGGATATCGATGAAGACGCGATAACGGCCTTCGGCATGAAGCCGGTCGATCGCCTCCGCGAAGATACGCTGATAGTCCAAGAGAATTCCCCGGGGTCCTGTTGCGCCAATAGCGGATTTGGGGTCGGTCTGGCTAGAGGAAAGGCGGCTGCACCTAGAGCGTTTCGACCTGCTCCAGGCCGAAGGCGGCGAGGCCGGGCCGGTAGGCGCCGACGTCGGTGGCGCGCCCGGTGAACAAAGCGAGGTGCCGCGGCCGAGCGTCCGGCCAGCGCCGTCCCCGCATTAGCCACGCGGTGCGCCGGGCGATGCCTTCGGCGCCGTCGACGAATGCGACCGGCTGCGAGGAAGCGGCGGCAAGCTCCTCCGCCACCAGCGGAAAATGCGTACAGGCGAGTACGATCGTGTCGATCCTGTCGCCCCCCGGCCTCGCGAACAGCGCGTCCATGATCTCGCGATAGGCCTCCAAGGGCGCCGCGTCGCCGCGCAGCTTCGCCTCCGCCAGCTCGACCAGACCGGCCGAGCCGTGACGAACGATCGTGCAATCGGCGGCGAATTCGGCGGCGAGGCGGTCGACATAAGGCTGGCGCACCGTTGCTTCGGTGCCGAGCACGCCGATGGCGCGAGTCTTCGACAAAGCCGCCGCCGGCTTGATCGCCGGCACCGTGCCGACGATCGGCAAATCGAGTGCCGCCCGCACCGCGTCGAGCGCGATGGTTGAAGCAGTGTTGCAGGCGATGACGATCAGCTCCGGATCGAATCGCTCCGCCAGCCGGCCAAGCAGGGCGGGCACGCGCGCTTCGATCTCGGCCGGGCTCCTGGTGCCATAGGGATAGCCGGCGCTGTCGGCGACGTAGACGAGCGGGGCGGCCGGCAGCAAAGTGCGGATCGCGCGCAGCACCGAAAGACCGCCGACGCCCGAATCGAAGATCAGAAGGGGCCGCGGCGTCATGGCGGGTGGTTTAGCGCGCCATGACGCCGCCGCAAGCATGGCCCCCGCTGCGCGGTAAGTGTTGCGCCGGATGCCCGCTTTGCTAGATTTCGACGCGATTGGGGGTAACCGGTGAATCTCGAAACAATGTCCGGACCGCTGCTTGCGCTCTTCCTCGGCTATGCGCTCGGCTCGATCCCGTTCGGTCTGATCCTGACCCGGATCGCCGGCGCCGGCGATCTCAGGGCGATCGGCTCCGGCAATATCGGCGCGACCAACGTGCTGCGCACCGGCCGCAAGGGGCTCGCCGCCGCCACCGTCCTGCTCGACATGGCCAAGGGCACGGCGGCGGTCGTGATCGCGCATCTTCTGTTCGATCAGGCGCCGCTCGCCGCCTTCGGCGCCTTTTTCGGCCACCTCTACCCGGTCTGGCTGAAATTCGCGGGTGGCAAGGGCGTCGCGACATTGTTCGGGCTGCTGCTCGCCTTCAGCCTGATCGGGGCGCTGGGCTGGATGGCGCCGGTCGCCTACGCGGTCGTCTGGCTGGGCATGCTCGCGCTGACGCGCATTTCGTCGCTCGCAGGGCTTTCGGCGGCGTTCGCCGCGCCGGTCACCGCCGCCCTGCTGGGCCGGTTCGATCTCGCCATCCTGTTTCTCGGCTTCGCCTTGCTCGTCTTCTGGAAGCACCGGGCGAATGTCGGGCGCCTTTTCGCCGGGACCGAGCCGAAACTGGGCGCGCGCCGTGGCTAGAGACGGGATAAGCGAGGACCGGATCGACCGGCTGCGGCTGATCCGGTCCGAGAATATCGGCCCGGTCACCTATTTCCAGCTGCTCGCCCGCTTCGGCTCGGCCGGTGCCGCGCTCGCCGCGATTCCCGACCTCGCCGCCCGCGGCGGCGGCCGCCCGCCGAAGCTCGCCGGACGCGCCGCGGTCGAGCGCGAGGCGGAGCAGGTGGCGAAGCTCGGCGCCATTTATCTGTTCCTGGGCCAGGCGCCTTATCCGCCGCTCCTGGCCGAAGTCGAATCGGCGCCGCCGGTCCTGATCGTGCGGGGCGATGTGTCGCTGCTCGACCGGCAGAGCATCGCCCTTGTCGGCGCCCGCAACGCCTCCGCCGCCGCCTGCCGCTTCGCCCGCGGGCTGGCGCAGAAATTGGGGGAGGCGGGGGCGGTGATCGTCTCCGGCCTCGCCCGCGGCATCGATTCCGCCGCCCATGACGGATCGCTCGAGACCGGCACGATCGCCGTCGTCGCCGGCGGCATCGACATCTTCTACCCGCCGGAGAACGAGGCGCGGC
>JAQGLF010000298.1 GCA_028293025.1 Alphaproteobacteria bacterium | reverse complement strand
AACTGGCCGGTATTGGCGGCGTTGATCCGGAAATAGGTCGACAGCTCCATCGGGCAGCGCACGCCCTCGGGAATGTAGACGAAGGTGCCGTCGGAGAAGACCGCGCTGTTCAAGCAGGCGAAATAATTGTCGCGCTGCGGCACCACCGAGCCGAGATATTTGCGGACCAGCTCGGGATATTCGCGGACCGCCTCGGAGATGGAGAGGAAGATGACTCCGGCCCGCTTCAGCTCCTCGCGGAAGGTGGTGGCGACCGAGACGCTGTCGAAGACCGCGTCGACCGCGACCTTGCGCGCGCCCTCGACGCCGGCCAGCACCTTCTGCTCCTCGATCGGGATGCCGAGCTTCTCATAGGTGCGGCGGATTTCGGGATCGAGCTCGTCCAGCGAGGCGAGCGTCGGCTTCTGCTTCGGCTCGGCATAATAATAAGCGTCCTGGAAATCGATCGCGGGGACGTCGAGCTTGGCCCAGCTCACCTCCTCCATCTCCAGCCAGGCGCGATAGGCCTTGAGCCGCAATGCGAGCATCCATTCGGGCTCGCCTTTCTTGGCGGAGATGAAGCGGACCGTCTCCTCGTTGAGGCCCTTGGGCGCGAAATCCTGCTCGATGTCGGAGGTGAAGCCCCATTCATAGGTCGAGGCGCGGTCGACCGCGTCACGGGCCTCCTGGTTGCGGACGCCGGTCTCTTCCATCGCCATCACCGGGCCTCCGCGAGCGTGGCGAGGCTGACGCCCTGGAGGGCGCCGCGGACGGCGTCATTGGCGGCGTTGAGATGCGGCTTGACCCGGCAGCTGCCTTCGAGCGCGCAATCGTGGATCGAGCCCTCGGCGCAATTGGTCATCGCGATCGGCCCTTCCACCGCCTCGACGATGTCGGCGAGGCTGATCCCCGCCGCCAGCCGCGCCAGCGCGAAGCCGCCGCCGGTGCCGCGCGCCGATTTGAGCAATCCGGCGCCCGCGAGCCGGCCCATCAATTTCTGTGCGGTCGGCAGCGGCACGCCGGTCTCCTCGGCGAGCAGGCCCGCGCTCAGCCGCGCCCCCGCCGGATGGCGGGCGGCGGCGGCCATCATCACGACCGCATAATCGGCAAGGGAGGTGAGGCGCATAATCGGACTTATTTACTCCGATTGCCATGTGGCGGCGTGGGCGGCGGAAATCAAGCCACAAAGAATGTCATCCCGGACTTGATCCGGGACCCATGGACAGGGCGTTCATCGATCCAAGAAGTCCGCGTTCATGGATCCTGACGTTCGTCAGGATGACGGGCAGTGGGTATCGTCCTGCCGGCCCCGGTGCCATAGCCCCGCTTATGGCCCTTTACCCGCTCCTGCGCCCGCTCGCCTTCGCGCTCGATGCGGAGCGGGCGCATCGGGCGACGATCGCGGCGCTGAAGCTGCTGCCGGCGGGCCCGCCGGCGGCGCCCGATCCGGTGCTGGCGGTGCGGGTGGCCGGGCTGGATTTCCCGAATCCGGTCGGGCTCGCCGCCGGTTTCGACAAGGATGCCGAAGTGTTCGCGCAGATGCTCGGCTTCGGCTTCGGCTCGGTCGAGGTGGGCACGCTGACGCCGCGGCCGCAGCCGGGCAATCCGCGTCCACGGCTGTTCCGGCTGGCGGAGGATCGGGCCGTCATCAACCGGCTGGGCTTCAACAATCGCGGCCAGGCGGCGGCGCGGCATCGGCTGGAGGCGCGGCGGCGCGGGGGAATCGTCGGGGTCAATATCGGCGCGAACAAGGAAAATGCCGGCGGCGACGCGGCCATCGCCGATTATGCAATGGGCGTGCGGGCGATGGCCGGCGTCGCCGGCTATCTCACGATCAATATCTCCTCGCCCAACACGCCGGGGCTGCGCGGCCTGCAGGACAAAGGCGCGCTGGAAGCTTTGCTCGCGGCGGCAATGGAGGCGCGCGGCACGTCCGGCCCGCTCACGCCGCCGATATTCCTCAAGATCGCGCCCGATCTCGACCATGCCGCCATCGACGACATCGCGGCGGCGGCGCTGGACGCGGGCATCCAGGGACTGATCGTCGCCAACACGACAATCTCCCGGCCGGCGCTGCGCTCCCGCCATCGCGACGAAGCCGGCGGCCTGTCCGGAGCGCCGCTGAAGCCGCTCGCGCTGCAATGCCTGCGCGACGTCCGCCGCGCCACCGGCGGCGCGCTGCCGCTGATCGCGGCCGGCGGGATCGGCAGCGGGGCCGACGCCTATGCGCGGATCCGCGCCGGCGCGAGCCTGGTCCAGCTCTATTCCGCTCTGGTCTACGAAGGGCCGGGACTGGCCCGACGGATCGCACGCGAGCTGAAGGCGTTGCTCGTCCGCGACGGCTTCGCGCGCATTGCCGATGCGATAGGGCAAGTCTAAGAAGCGCGGCCTATGAGCGTCCGGCCCTTGTTCCTCGCCGCCGCGCTGAGCCTGTTGGGGCTTGGCGCTCCCGTCGCCCTCCAGCCTGCCTTGGCGAAGCCAGCCCCGCAAGCGAAAGGCATGGTCTCCGCGGCCGATCCGCGGGCGGCCGCGGCGGGCGTCGAGACATTGCGCAAGGGCGGCAGCGCGACCGACGCGGCGATCGCGACGATGCTGGCGCTGAACGTCGTCGAGCCGCAAAGCTCGGGCATCGGCGGCGGCGCCTTCTTCGTCCGCTACGATGAAGCGAGCGGCCGCACCGACACGATCGACGGTCGCGAGGCGGCGCCGAGGGCGGCCGATCCGCACTGGTTCTATACCGAAGCGGGCACGCCGCTCAGCCATAGCGACGCCATACCCGGCGGGCGCAGCGTAGGCGTTCCGGGCACGCTCCGGGCGATGGCCCTCGCGCACAAGAGCGGCGGCAGGCTGCCCTGGGCGGCTTTGTTCGGGCCGGCGATCCGGCTCGCCCGCGGAGGCTGGACGCTCAGCCCGCGCTTCGCGTCCATGGTCGCGAGTGTCGGGAGCTCAGGCCTCCTCGATGCCACCACTGCCCGCCGCTTCCAGGGCACTGACGGCAAGCCGCTCCCGGCCGGGACACGCGTCCGCAACCCGGAACAGGCGGCCTTGCTCGAGCGGATCGCGAAAGCGGGGCCGGACGCGTTCTACGCAGGCGAAGCGCCGAAGATCGTCGCGACGGTGAACGGGGCGGCGCGCAATCCGTCGAAGATGATTCTCGCCGACCTTGCCGCCTACCAGGCCAAGAAGCGGCCTCCGGTCTGCGCGAGCTACCGCATTTGGCGCATCTGCAGCATGGGCCCGCCCTCTTCGGGCGGCATCGCCGTGCTGATGATCCTGAAGCAGCTGGAGCGGTTCGACATGGCGGCGCTCGGGCCGCACTCGCCGGCGGCGTGGCACCTGTTCGCCGAATCGTCTCGCCTGGCCTATGCCGATCGCGACCTCTACGTCGGCGATCCCGACTTCGTGCATGTGCCCGTGGCCGGCCTGCTCGACCCTGCGTACCTCGCGTCGCGCTCCGCCCTGATCTCGCCCGGCGGGAGCATCAGGCATGCCGCCGCCGGGACGCCGCCGGGAGCGCCGATGCGGCTTCCCGCCCCGCCGGGCGAACGGGCGGGCACCACCGATCTCGTCGTCGCCGACGGGAACGGCAATGTGGTCGAGGTGACGACGACGATCGAGAGCGTGTTCGGCTCGGGCCTGTCGGTGGACGGGACGATGCTCAACAACGAGCTTACCGACTTCGACATCGTGCCCGAGAAGGACGGCTTCCTCGCCGCCAATCGCGTCGAAGGGGGAAAGAGGCCGAGGAGCTCGATGGCGCCGACCATCGTCTACGGGCCGGACGGCAAGGTGCGGATCGCGATCGGCGCCGCCGGCGGCTCGACCATCATCGCCCAGGTCGCAAAGGCGCTGGTGGCGGTGCTCGACTGGAAGATGAGCGCCCAGGAAGCGATCGCGCTCGGCCTCCTCTACGCGCCCGGCGACACGGTCATCGCCGAGAAGGGCACCCAGGCGGAGGCGATGGCGCCGGCTCTGCGGGCGCTCGGGCAGAAGGTGCAGGTCGCGTCTTTGGGCCTCAAGGCGAATGCGATCGAGCGGGTGAACGGCCGCTGGGTGGGCGCGGCCGATCCGCGCAGCGAAGGGGTGGCGATGAGCCAGACGGGTGAGGTCACGCACATCGTGCGGGCCGGGGACCAGCCGCGACCGCCCGAATGAAGGCGGCGCGACAGGGGGGATAACCGAGATGCGTGCGTTCGAACATTTTCCGAACCTCGTCGCCATGTTCTTCGCGCGCGCCGCGGAGAAAGGCGACGCGCCCTTCCTGTGGGCGAAGATCGACAAGCAATGGCGCTCGGCCAGCTGGCGCGAGACGGCCGAACAGGTCGCGGCTCTGGCCCAGGCGCTGCGCAGGATCGGCCTGCGCCGCGGCGATCTGGTGATGCTGGTGTCGGAGAACCGACCCGAATGGTGCATCGCCGATCTCGCCATCATGGCCGCCGGCTGCGTCACCGTCCCCACGTACACGACCAATACCGAGCGCGACCACCAGCACATCCTCGACGACAGCGGCGCGCGGGCGGTGATCGTCTCGACCCATAGACTGGCGCGCACCCTGCTCCCCGCCGCCCAGCGCACCGCCTGCGAGCATGTGATCGCGATCGAGCCCCTGCCCGGCGGCCAGACCAGCAACCTCCAGCACCACGATTGGGGGGCCCTGATCGCGGCCGAGACTCCGGACGTGGAAGCCATCACCGCCGCCGCGAATTTCGGCCGCGGCGACCTCGCCTGCCTCATCTACACGTCGGGCACGGGCGGCGCCCCGCGCGGGGTGATGCAGCATCACGGCGCCATCCTCCACAATATCGAAGGCTGCGTCGACGTCATCGCCAGCGACTTCGGCTGGGAGGACGAGGTCTTCCTCTCCTTCCTCCCCGCCAGCCACGCCTATGAGCATAGCGGCGGCCAGATGTTCCCGATCGGCCTCGGCGCGCAGATCTATTATGCGGAAGGGATCGAGAAGCTCGCCTCCAATATCGAGGAGACGCGGCCGACGATCATGATCGTCGTCCCGCGCCTGTTCGAGGTGCTGCGCCAGCGCATCCTCAAGCAGGTCGAGAAACAGGGGAAGCTCGCCCAATATCTGATGAAGCGGGCGCTCGAGATCGGCGCCAGGGATTATGCCGGGACCTTGCCGGTATGGGACCGGCCGATGGACTTCCTCCTCGACAGGATCTTGCGGCCGAAGATCGGCGCCCGCTTCGGCGGCCGGATCAAGGCGATGGTCTCGGGCGGCGCGCCGCTCACCCCCGAAGTCGGCATCTTCTTCCATTCGCTGGGCCTGACCTTCCTCCAGGGCTATGGCCAGACCGAGGCGGGGCCGGTGATCAGCTGCAACCGGCCAAAGGCGGGGATCAAGCTCGACACGGTCGGGCCCCCGCTCAAGGCGACCGAGGTCCGGATCGCCGAGGATGGCGAGATCCTGGTCCGCGGCGAGCTGGTGATGAAGGGCTATTGGCGCAATCCGGGCCTGACCGAGCGGACGGTGGTCGGCGGCTGGCTCCATACCGGCGACGTCGGCCATCTCGACGCGAAGGGCCGGATCGTCATCACCGACCGCAAGAAGGATCTGATCGTCCTCGACAAGGGCGACAATGTCGCGCCGCAGCGGGTCGAGGGGATGCTGACACTCCAGCCGGAGATCGCCCAGGCGATGGTGTCGGGGGACCGGCGGCCCTATCTGGTCGGCCTGATCGTGCCCGAGGCCGAATGGATGGCGGAATGGGCGGCCGCGAACGGGAAGCCGAACGGCCTTGATGCCCTGCGCGACGATGCCGATTTCCTCCGTGCCCTCAATGCCGCGGTCGACCGGGTCAATGCCGAGCTCTCGGTCGTCGAGAAGGTCCGCCGCTTCATCCTCGCCGACGCGCCGTTCACCGTCGAGAACGAGCAATTGACGCCCTCGATCAAGATCCGCCGCCACGTCCTGCGCGAGGTCTATGGCGAGCGGCTGGATGCGCTTTACCGGCGCTAGATTCGATCCCGCTTGAACTTTTCCGCTCATCCTGAGTAGCCGGTGAGCTTGTCGAACCGGCATATCGAAGGACGCACATCTTCCGAACGTCCTTCGATACGGGCCTTCCCCCGGATCCAGTCCGGGGTCAGTCCCTACTCAGGATGAGCGGATCATCTATTCCTAGTGTCGTGGCATCCGCCGGTAGGGCGTGAAGTCGCCGAGGCCGCAGCCGCCATAGGAAATCCGCGCGACCGGATCGAAGACGGTGGCGATGTCGCCGCGGCACAATTGGGTGCTGGTGGTGCGGGTGACCAGCGCCCGGCCCGAATCCAGCGACGGGCAGCCGGCGGGCGGCCGATTCACCCACAAGGTGGCGCTCGTCGTTCCCTCGAAGATGATCGCGGCCTCGCCCACCGAACGGTTGCCGTGCAGGTCGCGCTCGTTGACGCAGGAGACCGGCGGCCCCGATTGCTGATAATCGGCGAGCGTCGCGGCCAGCTTCGCCTCGTCATTCGCCGCCGCCTCGGGCGGCCGGTCCGCGGTGCAGGCGCCCAGCAGGCCCAGGCATGCAAGCAATGTCAGATGTTTCATCTCGACCTCCACAAGCTCAACGCTCAACTCGGCGACTCGTCGCTAACCCTGGAAATGATCCTTCCCCAGCCGACGTTCGGCAAAGGCTTCGACCGACGGAGCCCGCATGAACGGGTTGGTGGCGCGTTCGAGCGCGATCGTCGTCGGCACCGTCGCCTCGCCGGACGCCCGCGCCGCCTCCACCTGCTCCATCCGGTGCAGCAGGGCCTGGTTGCCCGGCTCGACGGTGAGCGCGAAGCGGCCGTTCGACAAAGTATATTCGTGCGCGCAATAGACCCGGGTCTCGGGCGGCAAGGCGGCGAGGCGCTGGAGGTTGGCGTGCATCTGCGCCGCTTCGCCTTCGAACAGGCGGCCGCAGCCCATGGCGAACAAGGTGTCGCCGACGAAGATCACCTCTTCCTCCGGCAGATGAAAAGCGATGTGGCCGGCGGTATGGGCCGGCACCTCGATCACCCGCGCCTCGAGCGGGCCCAAGGTCACAAGATCGCCTTCCCTTACTCCGCGATCCATCGTCGGGATGCGGGCCGCCTCGGCCGCGGGCGCGGTGACGAAGGCTCCGGTCGCGGCCTTGATCGCCTCGTTGCCGCCGGTGTGGTCTGGGTGCCAGTGCGTGTTCCAGATCTGGCCGATCCGCCAGCCCCGCCGCTCCGCCTCGACGAGCACCGGCGCGGCGACGGCGGGATCCACGACCGTCGTTTCGCCCGATTCCGGCTCGTGGACGAGCCAGATGTAATTGTCGTTGAGGGCGGGGATGCGGACGATGTCCATCATCGGAATTTAGGCCAGTCGCCCGAGCAGCGCCAGCGTCTCCGCCGCGAGCTTGCGCGTCAGGTCGCGCGCCGGCAGCGTCTCGCCTAGCGCGGCGGCCTGGCCGGCCCAGAGCGGGCCGAACCCATATTCGCCTCCGGCTTCGGCGGCGGCGCGGATCGGCGCAAGCGCGGCCGCGGCGAGCGGATAAGGCGGCGCCTCCGGCCGTACCGGGCCGAGCTCGCGCACCAGACGGCCGGCGAAGCCGCGGGCGAGGCCGCCGGTGAGGAGGTTGGTGACGAATGTCGGCGCCCCTTCGCGCAGCAAAATGCGGTGGGCGTCCGGGATCGTCGCCTCCGGGCAGTGGAGATAGGCGGTGCCGAGCTGGACTGCGCTCGCACCGAGGGCGAAGGCGGCGGCGATGCCGCGTGCGTCGCCGATCCCGCCCGCCGCGATCACAGGCACGCGGACGGCGTCGGCGATGCTCGGCAGCAGCGCGAACAGGCCGAGCGGCTCGGCGTCCGCGTCGAGGAACCGGCCGGTATGGCCTCCCGCCTCCCAGCCCTGCGCGATCACCATGTCGGCGCCGCGTTCCTCGAGCCAGAGGGCTTCTTCGACGCTGGTCGCATTGCCGAGGACGACCGCCCCGCTCGCCTTCACCCGTCGCAGGAGAGCCTCCTCCGGCAGGCCGAAATGGAAGCTCACGACTTCCGGCCGCACCGCCTCGACGACTGCGCAGGCCGCCGCATCGAACGGCAGCCGCATCGGCGCCGGCGTGCCCGCGACAGCGCCATATTCCTCATAATAAGGCTGGAGCAGCGCGCGCCATGCGCCGTCGTCCGCCTCGGTCGGCATGTTGTGGCAGAAGAAGTTGAGGTTGAGCGGTCCGCCGGTCCCGGCGCGAATTGCGGCGGCCTGCTCGCGCACCTGCTCGGGCGACAGCATGCCGCAGGGAAGCGAACCCAGCGCGCCGCCCTGGATCGCGGCCACGCAGAGGGCGACGCCGCCCCCGCCCGCCATCGGCGCCTGGACGATCGGCACCGCGACCCCGATCCGCTCCAGCAACCGGCTATCGGGCCAGCGCGCCATCACCATGTTCCGTTGTTCGGCATCGACGACCAGGGCTCCTGCGGCGGCAGCGGCGCGCTCGCCTGCAGCAGTTCGATCGAGATATTGTCGGGCGTCCGCACGAAGGCCATGTGGCCGTCACGCGGCGGCCGGTTGATGGCGATCCCATTGTCCATCAGCCGCCGGCAGGTCGCGTAGATGTCGTCGACCAGATAGGCGAGGTGGCCGAAATTCCGGCCCTCGCCATAATCTTTCTCATCCCAATTGTGGGTGAGCTCGACCTGGGCATCCTCGTCGCCCGGCGCGGCGAGGAAGATGAGGGTGAAGCGGCCCTTCTCATTGTCCCTCCGCCGCACTTCGCGCAGCCCGAGCAATTCGAAGAAACGGATCGTCTCCTCCGGATCGGAGACGCGGATCATGGTGTGGAGATATTTCACGGCGAGCCTCCATCGGCGCGTTGGCGAGGTCGCGCCGCTCCTATCGCCGCGCGGCGCCCCGCGCCAGCGGCGGCGTCGCGTTGCGGCGCAAGCTGACGCGGGTTACGCTTGTCCTGTCGAAGCAGGAGGCGATGGGGATGAGGATCGTAACGTCGGCCGCCCTGTTGCTCGGCTTCTGCGCCCTCGCCGCCGCTTCGGCTCAGGACTGGAGCGACAACAAGGACGAGATCTCGTCCGGCTATGCCGAATCGAAGGCGATCTGCCGCGGCGTCCGCAACCGCGAGCCGCCCGCCGCCGACCGGCCGGACGCGCGCACCGCGGCCGCGCTCAAGGGCTGCGATTCGGAAGCGCTCTATTACGGCATCGGCGTCAAAGCGGATCCGGTGCGGGCGCGGCAATGCGCCTTCCTCGAAATGCAGAAGGCGCCGGACGAAGGCGTCTTCGCCGGCCCGACGATGCTGATGACGATCTACGCGAACGGCGTCGGCGCGAAGCGGGACCTCGACGTCGCCGCCCATCTCGCCTGCGGCCTCGACGGCGCGCCCGCCGAGACGGACGGACGGGTGCGGCACCTGGCCGAGCTCAAGGCGAAGGGCTGGACCGGCCGCGATTTCGATTATTGCAACGACATCACCAGCGGCCTCGCCATGGGCTATTGCGCCAGCCACGAAGCGGACATGGCCAAGCCGATCCGCGATGCGAAGATCGCGCGGCTGACCGGCGGCTGGAGCACGAACGAGAAGCAGGCCTTCGCCGCCCTGCAGCGGGCGCATGCGGCCTTCGTCGAGGCGCACGGCTCGGGCGAGGTCGACATGTCCGGCACCGCCAGGGGGGCGATGGAGATCGCGGCGGAGGAGACGGCGCGCGACGAATTCGCCGAGCTGCTCCAGAATTTCGTCGCCGGCCGAATGCCGGCCGTCTCCCACGCCCGGTTCGCCGCCGCCGACGCCAGGCTGAACCAAGCTTATCGCAAGGCGCTGGCCGAGGCCGGGCCCGATTCGGGAACGGTCACGAAAGAGGCGATACGCGACGCGCAGCGCGCCTGGCTGCGCTATCGCGACGCCTTCCTCGCCTTCGCCGCGATCAAGTTCCCCTCGGCGTCGCGCGACAGCCTCGCCGCCTGGCTGACCGACAAGCGCACCAGGATGCTGGAGGGCGTCGATTAGGCTGAATCGACATTCGGTCCTTCCCATCGGCTTCGCCGACAGGGAGGACGAGAATGCGCAAGCCGAACCTCTCTGAAGCCTAACGCGATTGCGTGGTCGGCACCGGCGCGGGCCCGCCATTCTCGGCCAGGGCCGCCGCGGCGGCGCGGCCGGCGGGCGAATTGGCGCCGGCGCGGGCGGCGCGCTGGTAGAAGAGCTTCGCCGCGTCGATCTCGCCGGCCAGGCCGGAGATGTTGCCGGCCTCGAGCAGCACCGCCGCGTCGTCGGGCGCGAGGCCGACCGCCTTGCCGATGTCCGCGCGGGCGCGGGCGAGATCGTTCTGGCGCCGGGCCAAGGCGGCGGAGAGATACCAGGCGAAGGGGTCGTTGGGCACCATCTGGAGGCCCTTGTCGAGATCGGCGCGCGCGCCGGGCACGTCGCCGGCCGCCACCGACGCGCGGGCACGGTCCAGATGGACCTCGCCCTGCATCTGCGGCGCGAGCGATCCCGCGGCGAGCGCATTGTCGAAGGCGCTCCGAGCCTTGGCGGGATCGTTGCCGGCGAGCCAGCTATTGCCGGCCTCGACCCAGAAATCCGCGCGGCGGCGGTCCTGCGCCCGCTCGGCTGCCCCGGCCGCCGCCTCGAAGGCGGTCGCCGCCTCGGGCCAGCGCTCGAGCGCGGTGTAAGCGAGGCCCTGGCACAGCATGGCGGCGATGCCGCCCGATTTCGCCCGCCAGTCGGCCGCATTCGCCAGCGCGCGATCGGGGGCGCTGCGGACGAGGTCGAGGCAGGCTTTCTCGCGCGGGTCGACGGCGCGGTGCGGCGCGGCGCGCGCGGCGTGAGGGCGGCCGATGGGAAGGGGGGCAGGCTCGGCCGGCCCGGAAGCGGCGGCGAGCGCCATCAGGATCGCAATCACAATCGCTCCATCAAAAGGGGACTGCGCCCTCGTTCACCAGCCTAGCTGCATCCGCGCTGAACGACTCAATGACGCCCGGCCAGGAAGGCGGCGAGCAGGGCCTGGAAGCGCTCGGGCTGGTCGTACATGATGAAATGATAGGAATCGGGCATCTCGACCAGCTTCGCCCCGGGCAATGCCTGATAGGCGCCGCGGTAGAGCGAAGCCGCCGCCGCGGACGGGACGAAATTGTTGGTCGCATAGAGGATCGTGACCGGCGCCCTGATCGCCGCCAGCGACGGGCGGGCATCGGTGGTCATGACTTCATAGACGGCTTCGGCGGCGACGCGGCGGTCGGAGGCGAGGGCGTCGGCGATCGCCGCCGGCCGCATCGCCTCGGTCCTGATCAGCGACGCCATCGTCTGCGGCTGCTGCGCGCGCCAGGCGTCATCGTTCATCGAAGCGAGGGCGTCGCGGAAGGCCGCCGCGCGCGGCTTCACCGTCTCGGGCGTGGCGTCGGGAGCGAAGAGGAGGCTGTAGAAAGGGAGCGCGTCGACCACCATCACGGATCCGACCGATTCCGGATGGCGGGCGGCGAGCATCAGCGCGATGAGGCCGCCCATCGAATGGCCGACCAGGATCGGGCGCCGCAGCCGGTGGGACTTGATGTAGGAATCGAGCTGCTCGACCACGGCCGGCAGGATCTCGCCCGCGCCATTGCCGCGCGCCGGTTCGCCGGCAAAGCCCGCGAGCTGCACCCGGTGCAGGCGGTAACGGCCGGCGAGGCCCAGGACGGCGCGATCGTAGACCTTGCGGCCCGACATCAGGCCCGGGATCAGCAGCACGTCCGGGCCCCGTCCTTCGACGAGGACGGAAAAGCGGGTCGGCGAGACGGCGGCGCCGGCCGGAGCGGGCGCGGCGGTCGCCGCCGCCGGAGCGACGGCAAGAGCGGCGGCGAAGGCGAGCAGGAGGGGTTTCAGCATGAGAGACCTTTCAAACTTCGGAGAGGAAGATCGCTTCGACCGGCAAAGCGAACAATTTGGCGATGCGGAAGGCGAGCGGCAGGCTGGGATCGTAGCGGCCGGTCTCGATCGCGTTGACGCTCTGGCGCGAGACCTGGAGCCGCTCGGCGAGGTCGCCCTGGCTCCAGCCGCGCTCGGCGCGAAGCACCCGGAGCCGGTTGTTCATGCGCAGCCGCCGCCGGCGGTGCCGAGCGTCAGCCGGTTGACGAACGCGCCCACGCCGAGGCCGAAGAACCAGAGGATGGCGACCCAATAGGCGTCGACATGATCGACGAGCCGGAAATTCTCGAGAAAGCCCCAGACGGACGTGATCGACAGAGCGAAGGCGGTGGCGACCAGCACCTGCCGCACCAGCAGCATGCGCAGATATTCGTCTTTCTCCTCGATCAGCAGCCGCCCGATCGCCCAGAAGAAGCCGGCCACCGAAAGGCCGGGGAGCAGCGCAAGCAGCCAGGCGAGCGGGCCGGTCACCTCGCCCCTGCCCACCAGCCGAACCGCCGCGGCCAGCGTGATCAGATAGGCCGCGGTCGCGATCGCGACCCGCAGGACGTACCGCCGCTGCGCCGGATTTCTGGGCCCCATGTCAACCTCCCTTTTCATATAGACAAGGGAGCTTTACAAGTGGCGCTCAGTAGCTGTCAAGTCCCCTGGACATTATGTAGGTGACAAAGCAGGTCCACACAGCTACTGATTCGGCCGACAGGCCGGCGCCCCTCACCGCCGAGCAGCGCAAGGCGGTGAGGTATGTGATTCGCGATTGGTTGGGCGATGGCAGGGTGGACGAAAGCACGTCAGACCGGGAAATTGATTCCCTGCTAAACGCCATGTGGTCCAAAGTATTTTGACCTGAAGGCGCCTAGGTCTTCCCAAAGCCTATGAAGTTCGCCGGTCAGGGCGCGTAAGCGGGTAAGTGTGAAATAGTATTTGGTTCTCTCTTTCACGTTGCGCCGATCTGACAATTTCTCTCGTTCTAGTCTGTTGGTAGGAGAATAGGCCCTTATTTGCTGATATACCAGTGCGGGATTTCCTCCGTGATTGCGAACCAAAATCTCTAGCAGCCAGTATCCATGCGTGATATAATTTCTGCGGGTGTTATTGGCCTTAAATCGGTTAGTGAGTTTCTCAAGTTCCTCAAACGCGGCCTTGTCAAATGTGGACGCCCCTAGCTCGTTGAGAACGTCGAATTGCCCCCGGCTTCCTAGCGAGTTCATTAGTGGGGGCATGTTATTCAGGTCAGTCGAGAGCATCTCACTCAAAAGGATGCTGACTGCCATCTCTACTTTACTCCAGGCATCCATGAAGCCGCCAAGTGCCGTGTGGCGCTCGTTGTTTGTGGGTTGCTCCATCCGAAGATTGTAGGCGCCTTGGTCGTTCTTCTCCGGCAGATCTTCCCATTGGCTGACATCGTCGGGAGGGATGACGACGTTCGCGGAAAGGGAGCGGCCTCCAGTTGATTGACGAGATTAACAGCGTAGAAGTCATTGGCCATGGCAGACACCGACCTTCCGACCGAGGATGACGTTCTCCGGCGCATGCTGGCGACGCCACCGACAAAGCACAAGCCGATAGGCGAGCGGCCGCCCCGGAAGGACAAGGGCGGGAAGCGGGCGGGCTAACGAGCCGGGCAGTTTCCCGCCCGGCTCGACTGCATTACTTCTTGGTGCCGTAAGGGCTCTGGTTGGTCGGCTTGAGCGAGACGCCCAATTCCGACGCGCGGGCATAGACCGACCCTTCGGTGCGACCCAGATGCAGGCCCAGAACGCGGGTCGGAGTGTTGTCAGCCGCCTCATGGCGAAGCTGACGATCCGCCGACGCGGTCCACGGCTTGTTATGGTTGGGAGGTGCTTTCGGCATGGTAATGCTCCTTTCGAGCATTTGGCCAAGCCTTGACACTGAGTCGTTCCCGGCTAGAATCCGGGAGTCCAACGACACGGTCTTCCGCAGGCCCAGCCGGGGTTAAGGCGGAAGGTCCGAAACTTGAAGCCGTCGAGGTTCGCGCCTCGGCGGCTTCAGCCATTTCGGACGGCACGTGGTTAAAATACGGAGTCTCGAACGGACTCGTCAAACACTGATTTTCGAAAATGTAGCGGCTCACACCCCGTCAGTGCCACCACGGATAGTGGATCCCGCAGAAACCCGTCGTTATAAAGCTTCCTTTATATGTGGGATTTGCGACGAACGGAGGCCGTGGACAGGGTTTGGAGGAACCTTTGGAGAACGTGCCTTGCGCAAATCGGGTTTAGCACGAGCGATTCGCGCATCGCCAAAGCGGGCTCCAGCGAGCAAGCCTAAGCCAAAATCAGCCGCCAATCCCCCTAGTCGATGTTGAACGTGTAGTCCTGCAGCACGTCGCGCCCGACAATCACATCAAACTCTGCAAAATCGCGAATTTCGAGAGCGAGCAAGGGGCGGGGGTAAATGAACACGCCGGTGGCGATATGATTGTCGCCCTCGAAATCAGCATCTCGGGGGAAGAAGAAGCTTAGAAACGTGAGCCACGTGGGCAGTGTTTCGTTTCCACCTATGCCAATGGCGGGCCGTAGACCCATATAAGCAAGATGATGGGTGCGAGCGACCCGCCCTGTTATGCTGGTGCCGTCCGCGCCTGTATCAAGGAGAGCCCGCAACGGAGAAAGTGAGAAAGAGGATGGCT
>JAQGLF010000095.1 GCA_028293025.1 Alphaproteobacteria bacterium | reverse complement strand
ATTCGCAGCCGGTGGTCGCCGGGGGCGGCCGTTTCGTGCTGGCGGCCGACCTTCGCTTCGACAATCGCCAGGAACTTGCAGACGCGCTCGGCATTACGGGCGAGCAGCTCCGCCGGAGCAGCGACAGCGCCCTGCTGGCCGCGGCGTGGGAGCGGTGGGAGGAGGAATCGCTCGACCGGCTGGTGGGCGATTTCGCCTTCGCCGTCTGGGACGCGCGGGACAGGCGTCTGATACTGGCTCGCGATTTCGCCGGCGGCCGACCGCTCCATTATCATCGCGCCGACGGCTTCATTTCCTTCGCGAGCATGCCAAAGGGGCTTCACGCCCTCGCAGACGTGCCCCGCGCGGTCGACCGGAGCTACGCGCTCTCGGGCCTGCTCGGCCGGTCGGCGGCGGCCGGCCGGACGATGTTCGAGGGCGTGATGCGGGTGCTGCCGGGCCAGATCCTGGTCGTCGAGCGCGATCGCGCCGTCGCGCACCAATACTGGCGCCCCACCGTGCGGGAGACGCCGGGCGGCACGCCGGCCGACGCCGCGGAAGGGTTGCGCCACCATCTCGATCGGGCCGTGCGCAGCCAGCTGCGGGGGGAGACGGAGGTCGGCGCTCATCTAAGCGCGGGCCTGGATAGCAGCGCGGTCGCCGCGTCGGCGGCGCTGGCACTCGCCGAAAGAGGAAGGCTGATCGCCTTCACCGCGGTTCCGCGCGAAGGCTATGGCGGCGGCGCGCCCTATGGACGGCTCGCCGACGAAGGTCCGATCGCGGCCGCCACGGCCGCCCTCTATCCCAATATCGAGCATGTGCTGATCCGTGCCGGGCCGCGATCGCCGCTCGCGACGATCGACCGCGACATGCTCCTGCACGACCAGCCGCTGGTGAACCTGTGCAATATGGGCTGGATCAACGCGCTCAACGACGAAGCGCGGTCGCGCGGCCTGACGGTGATGATGACCGGCCTCAGGGGCAATCTCGCCTTCAGTCATCACGGCATGGACCTCCTCCCGGCTCTGGTGCGCGAGGGACGCCTGGTACGGCTTGCGCGCGAAATAGCCGCGTTGCGGCGGCATGGCGGCGTGAGCCTGGCGGGCGGGCTCTCCGCAGCCCTCCGCCCTTTCCTCCCTTTCGGCGTCTGGGCAACGCTCGGCCGCATGACCGGTCGCGGTCCGCTGCGATGGGCTTATGGCGCGGTCAATCCTGCCGCGGGCGCAGGCTCCACGGAGAGCAAGGCGGCCGTGCCCGCGGGCGCGCTGCCGCCGCGGGCGGCGCTGTTCGCGAATGTGGATCTCGGCAACTTCCAGAAGGCGATGCTTGGCGGGTGGCGTCTCGATTATCGCGATCCCACTTCCGACCGAAGGCTTGTCGAATATTGCCTGTCGCTGCCGCCCGACGCCTTCATGAAGGACGGGGTGCGTCGAGCTTTGACGCGAAAGGCGCTGGAGGGCCGGGTGCCCGAGACCCTGCTTCGCGAGACGCGGCCGGGGCTCCAGAGAGCCGACTGGCACGAAGGCGCGACCGCTGCCCGTGCCGAACTGGCTGAGGAGTTGGCGCGCGCCGACGCCTGCGAGGCCGCGGCGGAGCTGCTGGACGTCCCGAAGCTGCGCCGATTGGTCGAAGCCTGGCCGAGCGAAGGCTGGGAGAATGCGGCAATCGACAAGGCCTATCGCCTCGACCTGCTGAGGGGCGTCTCGGTCGCCCATTTCATCCGCAAGGTGTCGGGCTCCAACCGATAGGAAAGCGGCTGAGCGCTACGAGCGAAAGACGGCGCAGCCGAGCGGATTCGACCCGGCCCGGATACGTCATCTGGTGCTTTATCCATTTAGCCACGGGCACGCCCGAGGAGGCGACATGACGGCGCGTTCGATTCATCCCTGTTCTTGCGCGTCCTGACTTGTTAGCTTGGGCTAAACCGAAGCAGGGAAAGGAAAAATTATGCGGGGGCTCGTGGCAGCCGCGTTCATCGGGGCGGGATTTGCGGCCCAGGCTTGCGCGGCCCAGGCGCCGGTTCCGGCGCAGCCGAGCATCCAGCAGCAGTTCGAGGCGGCCTCGGCTTCGCTCGCGGCCGGCCATTGGGAGGAGGCGCTCGCGCTCTATCGGGCGCTGGAGGCGCGGCTGCCGCCGACGCGGGCGCGCGATCTCGCGGTGGTGCGGGTGCGCGAGGCGGCGGCGCTCGGCGAGCTGGGCCGCCAGGAAGAGGCGGCGCAGGCGCTTCGGCTCGGGCTGCCGGCGCTGCCGGCCGGCGACGCGTCGCTGGCGGAGGACCGTTTCACGGGCCTGGTGACGCTGGCCAAGATCGCCGAGCGGGGGCTCGATTATGGCGAGGCCTATAAGGAATATCTCGCGGCCGAGCCCCTGGTCCCCGATTTTCCGAGCAAGGCTCCGGCGCTGCGCGGGCTGATCCAGACCGGCATGTTCTACGACGCACCGGCGGCGCTCGCCCGTGCCGACGCCGCCGTCGCCGCGGCGGCCGCTTTGCGCCCGGCGAACAGGAAGCTGGAAGGCCTGTTCCGGACCATGCGTGGCCGCGTCCTTCTCAATCTGGGCCGTCCCGCCGAGGCTTTGCGCGAGCTCGAACACGCGGTCGACCTGCTCGGCGGGCTGACCGAGAAGGTCGACGCCGCCGATCTTTCCGCCCGTTCCGATCTCGCCATCGCCGCCCTTCAGAGCGGCGATCAGGAGAAAGCGCGCAAATATCTCGCCTGGACCGGCGCCGGCCAATTCAAGCAGAGCTTTCCCCTCGGCAAGGGCATGCTGGCGCCTCCCTGCGGCACGGACCTGTCCCCAGCGGACAGCGCGGTCGTCGAATTCTCGATCCGCAGCGACGGCACGATCAACTATGCGGCGCCGATCTATTCGTCCCGCCGCGGGCCGGTCGCCCTTCTCTTCGCCGAAGCCGTCACCGGCTGGTCCTGGGATCCGGACGAGCTCAAGGCGATCCCGCCCTTGTTCCGGGCGCTGACGCGGATGGAGCTTCGCTGCTCGGCGGCGTCGGAACATCCGTCCGTGGCCGCGGGGCTGAACCGCGACGTCGACCAGTGGCTGGAGGCGCGGAACGTTCCTCCGGGCGAGGCGGCGGCGGGCCGCTCCGACGCCGCCCGACTGAAGCCGCTGCAGGCGGAGCTGGCGCGCCGCGAGGCGGCGGCCGGCGCCTCGTCGATCATGGTCCTGCCGGTGCTGGCCGATCTCGCCTTCAACGAGCTGGTCGGGCGCGACGACAGCCGCGCCTATCTGGCCCGCGGCCTCGCCATCGCGCGCGCGGAAAAGGCGCCGCCGCCGGTCCTCGCCTGGTTCGGCATCGGTCTCGCCAACACGCAATGGGATTGGGCACGCCGCAAGGACCAGCGCCCCGACGCCCTGCGGGCCCTGCTTGCCGATCCGGCGATCGGAGCGGATGCCCGCGCCTCGGCCGCGGTGCGGCTCGCGCTCGCTGACGCGCTCTATTATGCGAATAAGAGCCTCCCCGAGGCGATCGCAATCCTCTCGGAAGTCCCGCAGATTCAGGGGCTGGACCCGCAGGACCCGCTCCGGGCCGCGGCGCTGGCCCGCATCGCCTCGCTCCAGCTGGTGGCTGGCAATGCCGAGGCGGCGCGGGCCGCTTATGCCCAATCCGGCCTCAGCGCGACCCAATGCTCGCTGCTCGACGCGCCGCCGCGAATGAAGTCGAGCGGCGCCTCCAACAGCGGCTTCCCCATGGAGGCGGCCCGGTGGGGCTTCGAGGGCTGGGTGAAGCTCGAATTCGATCTCACCGCCGACGGCAAGACCCGGAACGTGCGGCCGGTCATCGCCTATCCGCCCTTCGTGTTCGAGGATGCCGCGAGGAAGATGACGGAGCAGGCGCTCTACGAGAAGACCTTCCGGCCGGACGGCGGCCTCGGCTGCGGCGGCCTCGGGCAACGCATCCGCTTCGTCATGCCGGGCCGCGGAGGAAAGTGACGCGTCCGGAAGCCCCGGACAATCAAACGGACTCAACCCGGAGCGGGGCATCTCCTTCCGCGAGAGCTGACCTTCAGTTGCTCGGACCAACATGGATCAACGCGGTGCTGTCGGGATTAGGCTAGACTACGGCAATCACCGTTCCTCTGGGCATTACGGTGACTGTGAGACAGGATTGCGCTCCCGCCAATGGGAGACGCACGATGTCTGAACAACCCGCCCTGGAGATGTTGGCACAGAGGCTCGATGCCCTCTCTCCGCTCGATGAAGCTGACAAAGCCGCAATCGTCGCGCTGCCCCATACTTTGCGGGTGATGAAGGCGCACGAATATATTGTGCGCGAGGGCGACAAAGCCGAGAATTCGTGCTTGCTGAGATCGGGCTTCGCGAGCCGGCACAAGATCGTCGCCAATGGTTCCCGCCAAATCGTCTCGGTTCACATGATGGGGGACATGGTGAACCTGCAAAACTCGCTGCTGAAGACGGCGGACCACAGCGTCCAGGCGCTCACCGATGCGGAGGTGGCGTTCATTCCCGGAAAGGCGATTGTCGCTTTGGCTGCGGCCCGCCCGGCCATCGCCATCGCGATGTGGCTGGACACCTTGATCGACGGCGCCGTCTTCAGGGAATGGATCGCAAATGTAGGGCGTCGCGATGCGAAGGCCAGGACGGCCCACGTCCTTTGCGAATTTGCGCTGCGGCAGGAGAGGGCCGGGCTCGCGACGCGCAACAAATACGATCTGCCGATGACGCAGGAGCAGTTGGGGGACGCGCTCGGGCTGACCTCGGTTCACGTCAATCGAACCTTGAAGGCCCTCGAGGAGGCCCGGCTTATCGCGCGCGACAAGCGTACGGTGACGATCGCGGATTGGGAGGCCCTTCGCAAGGTCGGCGACTTCGATCCCTCCTACCTCTTTCTGGAGCTGTCGGAGGAGATCGCCGCCACACGCGCCGCGGCGGAGCTCTACGCCCAGCATTGAGGCCGATCGGCACCGCCGATCCCGGGACGGCACCGCGTTGAAAGCGGCCGTCGAGCGGAGTATGGCGCAGCGCCATGCCGACATTCTACTTTCACGTTTGCAACGGCGCCGGCTTTGCCGAGGACGAAGAGGGGCAGGAGTTGCCCGACCAAGACACCGCGCGCTCGACCGCGATCACGAGCGCCCGCGACATCATGGCCGCGGAGATGCGGGCGGGACAGCTGAACCCCGCCTCGTTCATCGAGGTGGAGGACGCCGAGCACCGGCACCTCTTCACGCTCCAGTTCAGTGAGGCTTACACCGTCAACCGGCCCTCACCCTCCTGAGACCTGACATCGGCAAGGATGAAGGCAGCGGGCTGACCGGCATGCGACAACAAACCTCTGCGCGGACGGGCCGTCGCATGCCCGGGCGACTGCGCCATAATGCGCTAACGATAAGCCGGTCGCAGAAGTATTACGGGCTGACGGGGAGGTCGTTGCCTTTATGGCGAGCCAGAATCAGTATCACCATTGCGGTTATGGCGAAGGTAACCCCGATGACGGCTGTCCGCTCGTCGCCGTGGTGCGAGTCTTCCTGCGCGGCCGCAACAGATGGTACTGCTATGATGAGCGCAGATGCCGCGAGGGCCGAAATGACCTTTAAGCGCATAAAGCTTCTCCCTGGTGTGATCCGCCATAGCTGACACGCCACCGCTAATGCAATGGCGATGCGCCGATCTTGTGCGTCCGGCCATCCGTGCATCTTGGCGCTACCCGGAGCGGAAGCCGCGGCGCTCGAGTGA
>JAQGLF010000274.1 GCA_028293025.1 Alphaproteobacteria bacterium | reverse complement strand
CCGGGCCGCATCAGCGCAGCGCGCCGGCGACGTGCTCGGCGTGCGTCTGGTGCTCGGTGAACAGGGTGAGGCCGGTCTGGAGCAGCGACTTCAGCTCGCCGTTCGACGCGTTCGGGATCAGGGTGTCGCGAAGCGCGCCGTTGACCGTCCGGTGATAGGCGACCTCGTTCTGGACATAGGCCCGGTCGAAGGCGCGGCCGCTGAGGTGACCGAGCTCCTTCAATTTCGCCGCCGCACCCTTGCTCAGCGCCGCGCTGGTCGGATTGGCCTGGGGGGCGACGTGGAGCTTCTTGACCAAGGCCAGCGCCTTGTCGTTCACCGCCTTGTGGTCGCGCACCATCTCCTGGGCGAAGGCGCGCACCGCCTTGTTGTGCGAGCGGGCGAGCGCCTGGCGGCCGGCGGCGATGTCGATCTGGCCGGCGGTGTAGGCGATATGGGCGATCTGGGCGTCGTTGATCGACGCCGCGGCGGCCGGCATGGCGGCCGATGCGAGCAGGGCGGCCGCGCCGCCGAAAACCAAAGTACGGATCATGTTTTTCCTCCTGTTGCGAAGCGCGGCCCCTCCGGACGCGCTGACGGCCATTCGATGCCGCCGCCGCCGTCAGGTTCCCGGGAACCTCCCGGGCCCGCCGGCATCCAAATGGCGACGCAAGCGGGAGGCGAGATTGGAGCTTTACGAACAGGATGTTGGCGATGCGGCGGCCGAGACCGCCGATGGTGACCTGATGCCGGATCGGCGATTTCCGGCAGGATCGGGCGCTCCGCCGGGAGCGGCTCGAGTCGCTCGGCGACTGCGACTGGGATAGGGAAAAGCCATGACCGCCATCGCTCTCGCCGATCTTTGCTCCCTTCCGGATCCGGAGCTTGCCCGCCGCATCGCCGCCGGCGACCGCGCCGCCATCCGTCTCGTCACCGAGCGCAATAACCAGCGCCTGTTCCGCGCCGCCTGGTCCATCCTCAAGAATCGGGACGATGCCGAAGATGCGGTGCAGAGCGCTTATCTGAACGGCTTCGCCGCCATCCACGGCTTTGCCGGCCGCGCCTCCCTTTCGACCTGGCTGACGCGGATCGTGATCAACGAAGCGCTCGGCCGCCTCCGCGCCACCCGCCGCCGCCGCGAGCGGCTCGACAGCGCCTCGGTCGTCCACCTCGACGAATATCGGGAGAAATTGATGCGCGGATCCACTTCCGGTTCGGCGCCCGACGCCGCGCTGGCCCGCGAGCAGATCAGGGCGCTGCTCGAGCAGGCGATCGGCGACCTGCCCGACGTCTTCCGCCACGTCTTCGTGCTGCGCGAGGTCGAAGGACTCAGCGTCGAGGAGGCGGCCGAGGTGCTCGACATCCTCCCCGCCACCGTCAAGACCCGCCATTTGCGCGCCCGCCGCCGCCTCCAGCAGGCGCTGGCCCCGGACCTCAGGACGGCGCTGACCGGCACCTTCCCCTTCGCCGGCGCCGATTGCGCGCGGATGACGGAGCGGGTGCTGGCGGCTTTGGGATAGGGCGCATCCTGATCCTCCCCTGCCTTCGCAGGGGAGGGGGACCGCACGAAGTGCGGTGGAGGGGCCGCTTAGGCCGCAGGCCCCTCCACCATGCTTCGCATGGTCCCCCTCCCCTCGAAATCGAGGGGAGGATTGTTATCCCTCCGCCCCCACCTTCGGCGGCAGCGGGAAGAGGGTGACGAAGCGCTCGGCCAAAAAGCGGTCGCCTTCGATTTTCAACGCCCCCTGCGCCACCAACGCGTCGAGCGGGACGCCGCCATAGACCGCGGCGGCAATGGCCGGCGCCGGGCCGGTGAAGATCACGTCCGCGCCCGCCGCCTCGCCCCGCTCGGCTTCGACCGCGCCGCCCGCGAGCCGCACGACGTAGCTCTCATTGCCGACGCGCAGCCCGACCCGCATTTCGAGCCTCTCGGCCCGCACCGGGTCGATCATCGTGCGGAAGGAGAGCAGGAGCGAGACCGCGCTTAAGGGCAGGCTCGGATCGTGGCTCGGCGACCGGGCGGCCCAGCGGCCGAGCGTCTGGAAGATCGGCTCGGCCTCATAGCCCCAGGGGGTGAGCTCGTAGACCTGGGCCGGGACGGGCGGCGGCAGCCGGCGTCGGATGAGCACCCCCGCCGCTTCCAGCCCCTCGAGCCGCTGGGTCAGGACGTTGGCGCTGATCCCCGCCAGGTCGCGCTTCAGATCGCCGAATCTTTTCGGCCCGAGCAGCAGCTCGCGGATGACGAGCAGGGCCCAGCGCTCGCCGACCAGGTCGAGCGCATGGGCGGCGCCGCAGGCGTCTTCGTAGCGGCGCCGAGAGGAGGGAATGGAGGCGCCAGTTACTTTTTGTGACTTCATAGTTGCTTTTTATAACTGATTCGCCCATCAAGGTCAAACAGCGATTCGCAAGGGAGAGAAAACGATGCCGAAACTGATCTTCGTGAACCTGCCGGTCACCGACCTGCAGCGCTCGACGGCTTTTTACGAGGCGCTCGGCGCCGGCAAGAATCCGCAGTTCAGCGACGAGACCGCGAGCTGCATCGTCTTTTCCGAGACGATCCACGTCATGCTGCTGACCCACGACAAATATCGCAGGTTCACGTCGAAGCCGATCGGCGACGCCCATCTGGCGAGCCAGGTGCCGATCTGCCTCTCGGCCGACAGCCGCGACGACGTCGACTCGATGGTCGACAGGGCGTCCGCCGCTGGCGGAGTCGCCGATCCGTCGCCGAAGCAGGATCATGGCTTCATGTACGGCCGCAGCTTCGAGGATCCGGACGGCCATCACTGGGAGGTGATGTGGATGGACATGTCGGCGCTCGGCGACCAGCACGCCGCCGAAGCCGCGCAGGCGGCCGTCTTGGCCTGACCGAGTACGAGAGAGGGAGAAGGATCATGGCGACAGCGACGGCGCCGATACCGGCAGCCCGGGCGCCAACACGCAAGGCGGTCTGGGTGGGACGAATCCTCAGCGGCCTCCTGATCCTATTCCTGCTGATGGACGGGTCGATGAAGCTGGTCCCGCTCCAAATCGTGATCGACACGAGCCGCGACCTTGCCTGGCCGGTCGACCCGGCCACGTTGCGCATGCTCGGTGCGCTGCTAATCGGCTCGACCCTGCTCTACGCCTGGCCGCGCACGTCGGTGCTCGGGGCGATCCTGATCACCGCCTATCTCGGCGGGGCGATCGCCACCCATGCGCGGATCGGCAGCCCGCTTTTCAGCCACGTTCTGTTCGGCGTCTATCTCGGCGTCATGGCGTGGGCCGGCCTCTGGCTCCGCGCGCCGAGGCTCCGCGCGCTGCTGCCGCTGGTCCGCTGAGCCGGGAACGAGAGAAGGGAGAGAGAAGATGGCTTATATCGACGGTTTCGTGATCCCGGTGGCTCCGGGCAAGAAGGACGCCTATCGCGAGATGGCGGCGCTGGCGGCGAAGGTCTTCATCGATCACGGGGCGCTGCGCCTGGTGGAAGGATGGGGCGACGACGTGCCGCACGGCCAGGTCACGGACTTCTACCGTGCGGTCGATGCGAAGGAGGGCGAGGGGATCGTCTTCTCCTGGATCGTCTGGCCATCGCGCGCTTTGCGCGACGAAGGCAGCCGGAAGGTGATGGCCGATCCCCGGCTGCAGCCGGGGCCCGACATGCCGTTCGACATGAAGCGCATGATCTTCGGCGGCTTCGAGCTCCTGCTCGACACCGGCGAGACGGTTTAAGGAGAGAAGAGATGGCCGACACCTTCATCTGGTACGAATTGATGACGCCCGATCCGGATGCCGCGATCGACTTCTACAAGAAGGTGGTCGGCTGGAATGCCGCCGGCTTCCCCAATGCGACGCCCGACGGCTCCGCTTATACCGTGCTCTCGGCGGGCGAGCGCGGCGTCGGCGGCATCCTCAAGCTCACCCAAGTGATGGGCGAGGCCGGCATGAAGCCGATCTGGGTCGGCTATGTCGGCGTGCCCGATGCCGACGAGGCGGCGCGGCGGATCGCCGCGGCCGGCGGCGCGATCCGGATGGAGCCGACCGACATCCCCGGCGTCGGGCGCTTCGCCATGGCGGCGGACCCGGGCGGCGCCCTCTTCTACGTGATGACGCCGAAGCCGCGCGAGGACGAACCGCCGCTCGCGGAGGGCGGGGAGATCGGCACGATCGGCTGGCGCGAGCTCTATTCGAGCGCCGGCGAGAAAGCGTCCTTCGCTTTCTATTCCGGCCTGTTCGGCTGGGAGACGATGCACGAAATGCCGATGGGCGAAATGGGCACCTACCGCCTGTTCGGCGCCGACGGCGTCCAGATGGGCGGAATGATGGACAAACCGCCGAACATCCCCGCCTCGATCTGGAGCTTTTACGTCAACGTCGATGGCGTGGATGCCGCCGCCGAGCGGGTGAAGGCCCAGGGTGGGCAGGTGCTGATGGGGCCGATGGAGGTCCCGGGCGGCAGCTGGATCGTCCAGTGCATGGACCCGCAGGGCGCCGCCTTCGCGCTCGTCTCGGCAAAGCGCTGAGGAGCGGAGGATGGCGAAGATCACCCCCTGCTTGTGGTTCGACGGCGTCGCCGAGGATGCGGCGAATTTCTACACGTCGCTGCTTCCCGGCAGCCGCATCGACCGGGTCGACCGCGCGCCCGCCGACAATCCCTCGACCCCGGCCGGAGCGGTGCTGATGGTGGCGTTCACGCTCGCCGGCCAGCCCTTTCTCGGCCTCAACGGCGGCCCGCAATTCCCGTTCACCGAGGCGGTGTCCTTCACCATCGACTGCGAGGACCAGGCGGAGGTCGACCGGCTGTGGGACGCGCTCACCGCCGACGGCGGCAAGCCGGTCCAGTGCGGCTGGCTCAAGGACCGCTACGGCCTCTCCTGGCAGATCGTGCCGAAGGCGCTGGGGAGGCTGCTCGGCGGCGAGGACAAGGCCGGCGCGAAGCGGGCGATGGAGGCGATGCTGAAGATGGTGAAGATCGACGTCGCCGGGCTCGAGCGCGCCTATCGGGGGGAGTGAGGCCTGCCCGCGCTCAGGCCGAGCGCACCCGCCTCGTCTGGAGGATCTCCGAGACGAGCTGATCGAGCTCGGCCAGGGTGAAGGGCTTTTCGAGGATCGAGGCGCCCTCCCCCGCCGCCTGGCGCAGCACCCGCAAAGCCGCGTGGCCGGTGGAGAAGACGATCGGGATGTCGGGGTCGATCCGGGCGATCTCGCGCGCGGTCTCGGCGCCGTCCATCCCCGGCATCATATAATCGAGCACGACCAGCTGCGGCTTCTGCTGCTCGATCAGCGCCAGCGCCGCCTCGCCGCCAGCCGCATCGCGGACCGCATAGCCGAGCGCCGTCAGCCCGCGAACGATGGTCGCACGCACCTGCTGGTCGTCGTCGACGACGAGAATCATGTCAGTCCTGTGGACACGGCGTCGCTTTAACCGGGCGGCGGCCCCGCCGGTTCCATGAGATCACTCGGCGGCCTCGCTGAATCCGCCGCCGCCGCCGTCGCAGAGCTGCTCGAAGGTGTCGGCGAAGCCGTAGTCGACGACGGCACGCCGCCGGGTGCCGGTCGCGGGCGGCGTCCGCCAGGGCGGGCTGGCGATCGGCGGCAGCATGCGCGGCCGCGACCCCGGCCGCTCGACCACCATCTCCTTGAACCATTCGCCGGCATAGGAACCGTCGAACCGATGGACGCGGGTTCCGATGATCCGCGCGAGCGGCCGCCCCTCGAGATCGTGGATGAAGGTTTCGTAGAGAAAGCCGACCGGTTCCCCGGCCGTGCTGTAGACATACATCGCCATTGCCTGAAACGCCCCTACCCGCGCCCGGTCCCGCCCCGGACGCCTTGAAAAACACGAACTTAACTGTCGTCCGCCTGTATCCGATATGAATGCGGGGAAGGCGGCAAGGCCGCGGCGGCGGAGCGTTGCGGGCGTCCGACGAGGCGCAGATTCAGCTGTTCACCTTGTCGCCGCAGCCGCTCGGCGGGCCTTGGCGCACGGACCGCAGGCGCAGGCCGGCAGCGCTCTTCTCGAAGGTGAAGATGTCGGTCTCGGGATCCCCGGCTAGGCAGAGCTCCTCGACACGGCCGCGGCGGCGCAGCGTCCAGCCCATCAGCATTCCGAAAGAGCGCTCTTTGCCGGCTTGCGCGACCTGCCGCCGCAACAGGCGCAGATCGGCACGCGCGAGGCCAGGCGGCAGCCGCCGGTGGCGGAACATCCGGTCGAGGAGGGCATCGGCCAAAGCGAGCTCGGGCACGCGATCCCGCCGTCCCAAATCCCGAAGACTTTCGGGGCCGACCGCGATCCTCCAATCCATTTGCCGCCCATTGCACTGGCCGCAGGCGAAGAAGGTCCTGAACTCTCCCTTCACGCCGACGTGGAGGAAACCGCGATCGAAACGGACCGAATAAGGCTGCTCGACCATATACCCATAGCTGTCGGCGAAAAGCGGCGCCGCCTCACGCCCGTCCCACCGCCAGATGCTGAGCTGGCCGCCGATCGTAGCGCCGGCCGGCTGCGCATAGCCCGCTTGGATGTAGAAGCGCGTTCTTCCGTCCTTTTGCGGCGGCAAGGATCCCAATTTCCCATAAAGAGGGCCGCACGCCCGACGGCTTTCACGGCAGCGCATCCGGGCGGCCGTGGGCGACCAGCCGGCAAGCATTGGGTAGCCGACAAGAGCGGCATGGCCGGGCGCGGAGGAGGTCCAGGCGGTACGAAAACCTTCCGCCGTCCGGCGGAGGATGAAGATGGTCCCGATCTCGTTCTCGCTTGCCGAAACGGCGAGCACGCCGGGCGTGATTTCCAGGGTCGAGAGGTCCAGATCCTTATCGGCCGCTTTCGCCGCTTTTGGCAGGCGGCCTTGCGCGGCCGGGCCGTTCGCATCGAGCCACGCCTCGGTCCAGCGGCGGATCGCCGCCCAATGGCGGTCGAGCAGCGCCGGCGCCCTCGGATCGTCGTCGAGGAAGAAGCCGTCGCTATGCGGCGATAGGAGAGCGTGGGACGCGCGCAGTTCCACATCCGCCTGACCGAGCGCCTGGGGCGCCGCCGCCGAGGCCGCCAGAAGAAGGAGAATATGCGCGCCGGCCATCGTCGCAATCTGGATCGCGGGCGCGGCCAAGTCGAGCCGGATTTGCTGGAAGCGCCTGCACGATTTCTGCACAGGAGCAAGGCGGCTTCCAGACCGGCCGCCGAGTGCGGCCTCGACTCCGGCGGCGCATGAAGCGGCCGACAGGAGGAGAAACGAGATGGCCGAACTGGCTGCCAGGGCCCCGATGCTTGCCGCCACGCCCGGGCGCTTCACCTATGCCGGAAAAATCCTCGCCGGCGCCTTCCTGGTGACGCTCGCGGACCGGCTGTTCTTCTTCGCCGACGAGGCCGGCGCAACGCTCGGCCTGTTCGCCGCCGCCGTGCTGGCGGCTTTGCTCCTTGGCCGGAAGGCGCTGCGGCGCAGCGGCCCGCCGCTGCTCGCCGCCGGTGCTTCATTGCCGTTGATCTTCGCCCTCGTCGACGACCCCTCTTTTCTCGCTCTCGCCTTGTTCTGGCTGGCGGTCTCGCTCGCCGTGCTGCTGCCGCGGGTGGCCGGCTTCGACGATGCGTGGCGCTGGGCGATCCGCCTCGCCGCCCATGCCTGCCGCAGCCTGCTGGCGCCGCTCGGCGACGGGCGGCGGCTGCGGGCGGCGCG
>JAQGLF010000264.1 GCA_028293025.1 Alphaproteobacteria bacterium | reverse complement strand
CGCCATGATCTCGAGCCCGGCCTCGAGCGGATCGTCCGATTCGATCAATTCGAGATGCGCCTGACCGCCTTCGAACAGGGTGGTGAACAGGCTGCGGAAGTGGCGGTCGACCGCTTCGAAGGCGGCGAGGAGGCGGGCGCGCCCCTCGCGATTGAGGCTGCCGATCGAGCCGCGCAGGCGATGGATCGCCTGGCCGAGCTCGTCGCGCTCGGCGGCGCTGGAGCGCGCCTGCTCCTCGAGCTCGGCCAGCTCGCGTTCGGCGACGAGGTTGACCGGTCCGATCCGCTCCCGGTCCGCCATCAGCCGCTCGTGGCGGATGGATTCGTCGGCCGCGGCGGTGACGGCCTCTTCGTCGAAGCCAAGCTTTTCGGGGAGGAGCGGCGGCGGGCATTCGAACCGTTCGCCCGAGATACGGCCCATCTCGATCCGGCGCGATTCCTGGTTCTCGTGCCGGGCGGCGGCGCCGGCGCGGGTCTCGCGGGCGGTGGCGAGCGCCTCGCCCGCTCCGGCCAGCAGGCCCTCGGTCTCGCGCAGGCGCGCTTCGCCTTGCCGCTCGGCGTCGGCCGCCGCCGCGGCGTCGCGCGTAGCCGCTTCGCTCTCGGCTTCAATCTCGCCGATCCGGCGGGCGATCTCCTGCGGTGCGTCGGCGAGACGCCCGGCTTCGGCCTCCGCCTCGGCGATGCGGCGGGCCATGTCGGCGCGGCGCTTCTCCGCCTCGGCGGCGCGGATCCGCCAGTCGGCGCTCTCCTTCCCAGCCGCTTCGGCCCGCTGGCGGTCGGCGCTGACGGCGCGGGCGTGGGAGGCGGCTTCGGCGCGGATTTCGGCCAGCGCCTGCTGCGCGACCTCGGCGCGGCCACGCAGGCCGGCGACGAGGCCCTCCGTCGCCGCGGCGTCGGGTAGCGCGGCGGCCATTTCTTCGGCCGAAGCGAAAGCGGCGCCGGCTTCGGAATGATCCTGCCGCGCCTGCTCGATCCGCTCGGCAAGGCCGGTGCGGCGCAGCTCGAGCCGCTCGATCTCGACCTTCGCCATATCCTCGGCGCGACTCGCCTCGCGAAGGGTCGCCGCCGCTTCGGTCTCGACCGCGCGGGCGGCGTCGGCGGCCTCGCGGGCCCGCTGGATCGCCGCGAGCGCGGCGGCGGTGCGGCCCTGCGCTTCTTCCAGCGCGGCGGCGGCGATCGGCAGTGCCGTTTCGATCTCGGTCAGCCGGTTGACGCGGATCAGCCGCTCCGCCGCGGCGGCGCCGAGGCCGGTGGCGACGAACCCGTCCCAGCGGCGCAGCCGCCCGGCGCGGGTGACGAGGCGCTGGCCGACGGCGAGCATCTGCCCGCCATCCTCCTCGGCCACCGCCACCTGGGCGAGGCGGCGGGCGAGGGCGGCCGGCGCACGGACATGGTCGGCGAGGACAGCGCAGCCCTCGGGCAGGATGGGATCGTCGGCGCGCGCTTCGGCGCCGGTCCAGCGGCGGGGCGCGTCGCCGTCCAGCGCGGCGTCGAGATCGTCGCCGAGCGCCGCCGCCAGCGCGCGTTCGAAGCCCGGATCGGCCTTGATCCGGTTGATCGCGCGGTCGCCGCTGGCGCCTTCCAGCGCCTTGACCAGCGAGCGCGCCTCCGATTCGAGCGCGGCGAGCGCTGCCCGCGCCGATGCGCCTTCGCTCTCCGCAAAATCGCGGGCGGCGGCGGCAAGCTGGCGCTCGCTCTCGGCGGCGGCGATTGTCTCGCCTGCCTCGGCGAGCCGTTTTTCGGCCGCTTGGCGGCGGGCGCCGGCGGCGCCGAGCATCTCGACCAAAGGCGCTTCCTCGCCGAGCGCTTCCATCTGCTCGTCGAGCCGGCGCGCCTCCGCTTCGGCACGGGCGAGCTTGGCGCGCGCCGCCTCCAGCGCCGTCAGAGCGACGCGGGCCTCGGCCTGCTCGGCGGCCTGGACGGCGCGCGCCTTGCCCAGCTCGGCCTCGGCGGCACGCGCCTGGTCCTCCAGCGCGACGGTGCGGATGTCGATGGTGCCGCGCGCGGCTTCGGCGGCGGCGATGCGGGCGGCGATGTCCCGCTTTTCCTGCTCGAGCCGGTCGAGCGCCGCCTTGGCATCCTCGCCCAAAGCAGCCTCGCGGGCGCGGTCGGCGAGCAGAATCGTCTTGCGTTCGGCGAGGTCGCTTATCCGCCGCGCCACCGTCTCGGCTTCGGCCCGCAGGGTCGCCAGCCGGTGACCGAGGGCGCTCGCTTTCTCGCGGGCGCGCTCGGCGGCGGCGCGCATCTGCCCCAGCTCCTGCGCCGCCTCATGCTGATAGGCCGCCGCCGCCCGCTGCGCCTCGGCCGCTTTCTCGACCTGGCCGGCCGCAATTTCGGCCTCCCGCTTCGCCGCGTCGGCCGCGCGCGCGGCTTCGCGCCAGCGGGCGAAGATCATCCGTCCTTCCGCCACCCGGATCTGATCTGAGAGGCGGCGATAGCGCTCGGCCGCCTTGGCCTGGCGGCGGAGCGCGCCGGCACGCGCCTCCATATCGCCGATCACCTCGTCCAAACGGGTGAGATTGGCTTCGGCGGCGCGCAATTTCTGCTCCGCGTCCCTCCGGCGCACATGGAGGCCGGCGATGCCGGCGGCTTCCTCGAGCATCAGCCGCCGCTCGGTCGGCTTGGCCGCGATCACCGCGCTGATCTTGCCCTGGCTGACCAAGGCGGGCGAATGGGCGCCGGTCGCGGCGTCGGCGAAGAGCAAGGCGACGTCCTTGGCGCGGACGTCGCGGCCGTTGACCCGGTAGGCGGAGCCGGCGCCGCGCTCGATCCGCCGCGTCACCTCGACGTCGCCGACCGGGGCCAGGGTGACGTCCCCCGGCATGTCCTCGGCCTCGCGCTCGACCAGCAACGAGACTTCGGCGAACTCGCGCGACGGGCGGGCGGTGGTGCCGGCGAAGATGACGTCGTCCATGCCGGCGCCGCGCATCGATTTGGCCGAGGATTCGCCCATCACCCAGCGTATCGCTTCGAGCACGTTCGACTTGCCGCAGCCGTTCGGGCCGACGACCCCGGTCAGGCCCGGTTCGATGCGGAGCTCCGCCGGCTCGACGAAGCTTTTGAAGCCGGAGAGCTTCAGCCGCTTTATCTGCATGACCGGCCCCCCGATCCCATGATCAGCCTCCGGCGTTGCGGATCAGCGGCTCGAGCCCCGACCAGGTGTTCACGTCGGCCTTGACGCCGTTGATGAAGAAGGTGGGCGTGCCCTCGACGCCGAGCCTGCCGCCGGTCTCCGCCATCTTGCCGAGCCGGTCGAACGCGGCTTTGTCGGCCAGGCATTGCCTTCCCCGCGCCGGAGCGACGCCGTAGCGGGCGGCGACCTGGGTCAGGCCGCCAATGTCGGCGAGGCGCCCAAAACGCCTCGCTTCCGGCAGCGCCTTGAGCTCGTTCTTCTGCGCCTCGCTCATGGCGGTGAATTTGCCGAGCCATTGCTCCTGGGTCGCGTAGAGCGTCTCCGCCATCGGGAAGAAGCCGGCCGTGCCGCTGCACCGCGTCAGCAAGGTCGCCACCACGTCGACTCCGTTCAGCACGAAGTTTCGATATTCGTAGCTGACCCGGCCGGTGCGCACATGATCGCGGATCAGGAGAGGCGTGCCGGTTCGCGAGAAGGCGGCGCAATGGGAGCAGGTGAGCGAGCCATATTCGACCAGTTTCACCCGCGCCGCCGGATTGCCCATGCGGAAGCCGCCTTCGGGCGTGGCGACGACCGTGCGGCTCCAGTCGCGCGCGGCGGGCGCATGGCGCGCCGGC
>JAQGLF010000093.1 GCA_028293025.1 Alphaproteobacteria bacterium | reverse complement strand
CTCGATCGAGCCGCAGAGGACGCCGTTGCGGTCGCCGAGGCTGCCATCCTCCTCGACCAGGAATTTGGGGGCGATGAAGAGCGAGATGCCCTTCACATTGTCCGGAGCGCCGGCGACCTTGGCGAGGACGAGGTGGATGATGTTCTCGGCAAGATCGTGCTCGCCCGACGAGATGAAGATCTTGGTGCCGGTGATCGCATAGGTGCCGTCCGGCCGCGGGTCGGCCCGGGTCTTGAGCAGGCCGAGATCGGTTCCGCAATGCGGCTCGGTGAGGTTCATCGTCCCGGTCCAGCGGCCGGAGACGAGGTTGGGGAGGTAGGTCTGCTTCTGCGCGTCGCTGCCCTTGACCAGCATCGCCGCGACGACGCCGGCGGTGAGGCCGTTATACATTTCGAACGCCTGGTTGGCGGAGAGCAGATATTCGGTGATCGCGGTGCCGACGACCTGCGGCAGATTCTGGCCGCCATATTCCTCGGGCGCGGAGAGCGTCGTCCAGCCGCCGGCGACGAACTGGTCCCACGCCTGCTTGAAGCCCGGCGGCGTGGTGACGGAACCGTCCTCATGGCGGACGCAGCCATGCTCGTCGCCCACACGGTTCAGGGGCGCCAGCACCTCGGCGGCGAAGCGGCCGCCTTCGGTGAGGATCGCCTCGACCATGTCGGGCGTCGCATTCTCGAAGCCGGGGAGGTTCGAATAATGTCCGAGGCCGAGCACCTGGTCGAGGACATAGCGGGTCTCGCGGACCGGAGCGGTATAGGTCGGCATAATGGTCCTTTCTAGAGCCATGATCCGTTGGGAACGGATCATGCTCAATTCTCCCTGTTGCCGCATGATCTGGTCGGAAAACCGGTACCCACTTTTCCGGATCATGCTTCAGTGCGAAGCGGCGTCGGCGGCTTCGACCATGTCGATGAACCGCTCGAGCTCGGCGATGGTGGCGTCGATGTCGTGCCTTTGCTTCCTCAGCAGCTCGACCCGGGCCTGGCATTTGTCGATCGTCACCCGGCGCTGCGACTCGCGATTGTCGTCGACATCGTAAAGATCGATCATCGCGCGGATCTCGGCGAGGCTGAAGCCGACCCTCTTGCCGCGCAGGATCCAGGCGAGCCGGGCGCGGTCGCGCCAGCCGTAGATGCGCGACAGCCCTTGGCGGCGGGGCGAGATCAGCCCTTCGTCCTCGTAGAAACGCAGCGCCCGCGGCGTGACCTTGAACTCCTCGCACAGATCGGTGATCGAATAGGTCTTGCCGCCGGATTCGCCGCCGCCCTCGCCATCGGATTCCGGCGCGTGGAAATCGGCGTGGAGGGCGGTCGAAGACATGGGGATTGGGTAGTTTACGTTCACGTCAACGTCAAGCAACGCAGAGGGGGGAAGAGATGAAAATGAACGGAATGACCAGCCTCTGGGCGCGCACCGCGCTCATCTGGTTCCTGGTGACGCTCTGCTTCGGCATGTTCATGGGCATGACGCAGCAGTTCAATTACGCGCCGGCGCACGCCCATCTGGGGGTGCTCGGCTGGCTCTCCTCGGCCGTCTTCGCCCTGATCTACGGCGTGGCGCGGGAAGGGCCGGAGGGCGCTCGGGCGCCGCAGATCCACTGGGCGGCGCACAATCTCGGCCTGGCATTGATGGGCGGCTCGCTGTTCATGCTGCTGCGGACGTCCGACCAGAGCTGGGAGCCCTTCATCGCGATCGGCGGCGCCGTCATCGTCCTGGCGGCTTTGTGGCTGACCGTGATGATGTGGCCGCGGCTGGCGGCGCGGTAGACACTTCTCCGGCTTGGATTGCACCAAACCCGCTCATCCTGAGTAGCCGGTGAGCTCGTCGAACCGGCGTATCGAAGGACCCGTAGCTCTGGAACGTCCTTCGATACGGGTCTTCGGCAGGCTTAGTCCCTACTCAGGATGAGCGGTTCGATATGGCGATTCCAGCGCCTCAGCCGCAGAGCTTTTCGCCGGCGACGTCCTTCGCCTTCATCGCGTCGGCGACGCTGCCGCCCTGCTTGGTCAGCCTCGCGCCGGCGAAGCTGGTGCCGGCGCCGCAATAATAAGCGCAGCCCGCCGGAATCGCGTCGGAGAAGGTGACGATCCCGTCCTTCAGCGTCGCATCGAGCGCGCAGGGCGAGTCGCCCGCCATCGCCAATCGGAGCCGATCGCCCGACAGGGTCGCGGTGCCGGCGCCCGAGCAGGCGCGGAGGTTCGGAGCCCAGAGCGTGATTCCGAACTGGGCCTTCGCGCCCTTTTCCACGATGCACATCTGGTCGGGTCGTGTGCCGCCGCCGCTCTGGTAGAGGCCGGTGAGAGGCCCGGCCGCTGCATCGCCCTCGACGGCCGGCGTCTCACTCCCGTTGCCGCTCCCGCGCGGCTGCGGCTGATCGCGGGCGCCGCAGCCGGCGACCAGGGCCAGGACGATCAGCGATTTGCGCATCAGCCTCTCCTCCTAGCCTTTCTCGCGACGAAGCGGCCGATAATCCACATCAAATTAGCGGATACGGGGCGACAAAGCCAAGCCCGCTTCCTATATGAACGCGGGGCGTGACGGCGCCGGAATGGCAAGCGGCGGGGCTGACGTGACGATGCTGACCACCAATCCCTTCGACGACGACAAATTGCATGAGGAATGCGGCGTCTTCGGCATCTGGAGCGCCGAAAGCGCCTCTGCGATCGTCGCGCTCGGCCTCCACGCGCTCCAGCATCGCGGCCAGGAAGCGGCCGGCATCACCTCTTATGACGGCCGCGTCTTCCACTCGCACCGGGCGATGGGCCATGTCGCCGGCAATTTCGACAAGGACGACGTGATCCGCCGCCTCGCCGGCAATGCCGCGATCGGCCATGTCCGCTATTCGACGACCGGCGAGACGGCCTTGCGCAACGTCCAGCCGCTCTTCGCCGAGCTCGCCTCGGGCGGCTTCGCGGTCGCCCATAACGGCAACATCTCCAATGCGATGCGCCTGCGCCGCGAGCTCAACCGCCGCGGCTCGATCTTCCAGTCGACCAGCGACACCGAGGTGATCATCCACCTCGTCGCCACCTCCACCTACCGGACCCTGCTCGACCGCTTCATCGATGCGCTGAAGCAGGTCGAGGGCGCCTATTCGCTGATCTGCCTGACCAGCGAGGGCATGATCGCCTGCCGCGACCCGCTCGGCATCCGGCCGCTGGTGATGGGCCGGCTCGGCGATTCCTACATCTTCGCCTCCGAGACGGTGGCGCTCGACGTCGTCGGCGCGACCTATATCCGCTCGGTCGAGCCGGGCGAGCTGATCATCGTCTCCGGCCAGGGCGTCCGCTCGCACCGTCCGTTCGCGCCGCACCGGCCGCGGCCCTGCATCTTCGAGCATATCTATTTCTCGCGGCCGGATTCGGTCCTCGACGGCGCCTCGGTCTATTCGGTGCGCAAGG
>JAQGLF010000224.1 GCA_028293025.1 Alphaproteobacteria bacterium | reverse complement strand
CGGCGCCGTCGCGGCGGCCGCCGTGCGCCTGCTCCTTCTCTGGCTGACCCAGCGTTACGTGATGGCGGTGAGCCACGACATCGCCACCGCCATTTTCGGCCGGATGCTGCGCCAGCCTTATGCCGATTATGTGAAGCGGAGCAGCAGCGAGGCTTTGGCCTCGATGGAGAAGGTGCGCGACATCGCCGCCAACGCCCTCCAGCCGCTGATGCAGGGGATCGTCGCGGGAATCCTGTCCCTGCTGATCGGCGCGCTGCTCTTCGCGATCAGCCCGCTGGCGACGCTCGCGGCGGGCCTTTCGATCGGCGCCGTCTATGCCGCGATCACGCTCCTCACCCGGGCCCGGCTGCGCGCCAATTCGCGAATCCTCGCCAACGCGTCGATGGAGCGGACGAAGATGATCCAGGAAGGGCTGGGCGGGATCAGGGACATCATCCTCGACCGGTCGCAACCCCTGTACGAGGGCACTTTCCGCGCGGTCGACCGCCGCTACCGCCGCGCCGTCTCGGTCAACACCTTCATTTCGCAAGGGCCGCGCTTCGTCATCGAGGCTGCCGGCATCGGCACGATCGCGCTGATCGCCCTGGTGATGAGCCTGCAGCCGGGCGGCATCGTCCATGCCATCCCGGTGCTCGGGGCCCTCGCTCTGGGCTCGCAGCGGCTGTTGCCTTTGATCCAGCTGGCTTATCAGGGCTGGAGCCTGACCGCGGGCAATCTCCAGTCGATCGACGACGTCGCCGCCGCGCTGCGCACGGCCGTCCTGCCCGACCCCTCCGAAAGCGCGCCGCTGCCGTTCGAGGACAAGGTGGCGTTCGAGTGCGTCTGCTTCGCTTACGGCAATGCCGGCCCGGCGGTGCGCGACGTCGACCTCGTCATCCCCCGCGGCAGCCGCATCGGCATCGCCGGCACCACCGGCAGCGGCAAGAGCACCTTGCTCGATTTGCTGATGGGCCTGCTCGAGCCGGTGTCGGGCGGCATCAGCGTCGACGGCCGCCTGCTCGACGCGGAGACGCGGCCGCGCTGGCAGGCGACGCTCGCCCATGTGCCGCAGGCCATCTTCCTGATCGACGACGATGTCGCCGCCAACATCGCCTTCGGCGTTGCGCATGGCCGCACCGACATGGACCGCGTCCGCGCCTGCGCCCGCGCCGCCCATGTCGCGGAGTTCGTCGAAAGCCTGCCCGACGGCTACGGCACGAAGGTCGGCGAGCGCGGCATCCGCCTCTCGGGCGGACAGCGCCAGCGGATCGGCATCGCCCGCGCCCTCTACAAGGGCGCGAAGGTGCTGATTCTCGACGAAGCGACCAGCGCCCTCGACGACGAGACCGAGGCGGCGGTGATGGGCTCGATCATGGCGCTCGGCGGCGACATCACCGTCGTCATGATCGCCCACCGCCGCACCACCCTGGAGGGCTGCGACTGCATCATCCGCATGGAAGGCGGGCGGATCGTCGAAAATGCCAGGATGGCGGTCGCGGACAAATGAGCTTGGGCGCGCGCGATCGTAGCTCGAAAGGGACGCCGTAATGCGCGCCGCCTTCGCCGCGCAGGTCGCCCTTTTCATGGGCGGCGCTCTCGCCATCGCCTATGAGGCGCACAGGCCGGGCACAGTCCAGGCGGTCCCCGAGACCTTCTCCTGCACCGTTGCCTATGTCCACGACGGCGACACCTTCGGGTGCACCGACGGCAAGAGGATCGGCGTCGCCGGCACCGACGCGCGCGAGCTGGACGGATCCTGCCTTCCCGGTCATCCCTGCCCCGGCGCGCTCCCTGAGCAGGCGACGGCCGCGCTCGGACGGCTGATCGACGGGCAGACATTGTCCTGCGAGGCGAGCGGTCCTCCCCGCAGCCGCATCGCGGCCTTTTGCCGTCGATCCGATGGCAAGGACGTTTCATGCGCGATGCTGGAGAGCGGGACCGTGGCGCGGTGGGATCTTAACTGGGGCGCGCATCGCTGCGGCTGACGGCCCCTAGCCAGGTTGTCGAAGCTGACGTCACGCCTGAGTCATGGCGGGCGGGCCGATAGGCCGAAAAAGCATTGTCCCGACGGTCCGAATGGTAGCGGAGGAGGGACTTGAACCCCCGACACGCGGATTATGATTCCGCTGCTCTAACCAGCTGAGCTACTCCGCCCCAATGAGCGCGTCGGCGTTCGGCGCCGGCGACCGCGGGCCTATAACAGCGCCGCCCTCGCGGTCAACCGGCGGGCCGGCGAGACCGTTTCAAGCAGGCGGCGCTCCGGCTTTCGGCTTGGGAACCGTCCCGCCTCATATGTCGTTAGCGGGACGACGGAGGAAGTCATGGATCTGCTGACACCGCTCGAAACCCTGTGCAGGATCATCATCCGCGCCCGCGAGAACGAAGCGCAGGTGCCCGCGCCGGACCCGGACGAGGATGCCGACAATGTCGACGATATCGACGATGATAGCGGCGGCGGCGCCCTCTCGACGCTGGCGGACGAGCTCAACACCGGCGTCGAGGAGGAGTTGCGCGCGATCCTCGAGGATCTCGCCGACGACCAGCTGGCCGAGACGCTGGCGCTCGCCTGGGTGGGGCGCGGCACCTATGACGTCAGCGAATGGGACGATGCCTGCGCCGAGGCGAATGAGATCGACCCCGAAAGCGGGGTCGACGAGCTGATGGACATGCCGCTCCTCGCCTCGCATCTCGAGGCGGGCCTCGCCGCCTTCGACTATAGCTGCGACGGCGTCGGCCAGATGGATTAGGGTCCGTACTCAATTCCCGCAGCGGGAATTGAGTACGGACCCTAATCAGCCGCGGAAGGTCCAGCGGCGCACCGACTCCCACGGGCCGCCCCGGTAACGCCAGGCAGCCAGGGCCCTGATCGCCAGCGGCCGGCCCTCGTAGCGGCCCCGCAGTCCGGCCTGGAGACGGCGCGCCTCGCGGGGGTCGACCTTGTTCTGGAGGGTGACGTGGGGGCGCCACGGGGCCTGGTCCTGCGGCGTCAGCAAACCGTGCAGCGCCAGCGCGAGATCCTCGCGCATGTCCACCAGTTCCGCGCTGTCGACGCGCAGAGCCGTCCCCGCTCCCAGGTCCATGACGCCGCCGATCGACGCGCGCGGCGGCGGCGCCAAGGCATAGCCGGCGAGACGGCGGCCGAGCTCGCCCTCGGCGCTCGGCGGCAGCAGGCGAAACAAGGTGAGATGCGCCGGCACCCGGTTCAGCGCGGGTGGATAATGCGCGCGGCGCAATTCCTGCAGCCAGCCGTCGTCGCCCGGCGCGAAAGTGGCGGTGACCAGGATCGGAGCTTCGGCCATCGCCCCCCTCGATAGGAGCCGCGCCGCCGCCCGGCAACGCGACAAAGCCGCGTCGCCCCGCTATAGGGCCGCCACGTCAATGGAGATGGAGTCGGAAATGCGCGTCGGCGTGCCGAAGGAGATCAAGAATCACGAATATCGGGTCGGCCTCACTCCGGGCTCGGTCGCCGAGCTGGTCAGCGCCGGCCATGAGGTGATCGTCGAGACCCGTGCCGGCATGGGCATCGATTTCGACGACCGGGCCTATGTCGAGGCCGGCGCCCGCATCGCCCCCGACGCGCGCGCCGTCTTCGCCGGAGCCGATATGATCGTGAAGGTGAAGGAGCCCCAGGCGCAGGAAATCGCCCTGCTCGAGCCGCGGCACATCCTGTTCACCTATCTCCACCTCGCCGCCGACAAGCCGCAGGCGGAGGGGCTGATGAAGTCCGGCGCGACCTGCATCGCCTATGAGACGGTGACGGCGAACGACCGGTCGCTGCCCTTGCTGAAGCCGATGAGCGAGGTGGCGGGGCGCATGTCGATCCAGGTCGGCGCCCATTATCTCGAGAAGGAGCAGGGCGGCCGCGGCGTGCTGCTGGGCGGCGTGCCGGGCGTCGCGCCGGCGCGG
>JAQGLF010000211.1 GCA_028293025.1 Alphaproteobacteria bacterium | reverse complement strand
GGAACAGCACGCCGTCCAGCGAATGGCCGCGCACGGCGAGCTCGGCGGAATCGGCGATCAGCTCGCGGCTCATCAGCGAGGCGCGCATGCCGCGCGTGCCCATGGCGATGCCGTCGGTGACGACGATGGTGTTGAAGTCGATCGCGGTGCCGCCCGCCTCCTCGATGCCGCGCCGGACATGGTCGGCGAGGTCGCGCAGATGCATGTTGCACGGAGTCACCGTCGACCAGCTGTTGACGATCGCGATCAGCGGTCTGGCCAGCGCCGCCTCGTCATAGCCGGCGGCGCGGAGCATGGCGCGTGCCGGCGCCCTTGCGGGCCCTTCGACCATTTCGCGGGACGGCCAGCGGGGGGACGGCATAGGCATTTCCTGTTGCGTTTGGGATACAATCCGAAGCGATAGTCACCGGATCGAGGCACATTAGAGGCCGGAATGCGCCGCGCAACACCATTTTAGACTTGAAAGCGCTGCCGCGATGCAGCATGAAGAGGAGGAACGGGATCCCAAAGCGGGCGTCCCATCCTGAGGGGTCGAATCGTGCAGCCGAACCTGGTGCTGAGCGAGACTATGAAAGCGGGGGCGCTCGTCGCCGACCGGCCGACCCTCTTTATTGTACTTATTCCCACCTCTCGGGGAGCGGCCCCAGGCTCTGATTAAAGGTCCGACAGGACTGGAAACCGGAACCCCCGCTCCCACCCAGGAGCGGGGGTTTTCTTTTGCGCGACGAAGGAGAACTCAGTTGGAAACCATCTACACCGAAGCCGATGCCGACCGATCCGTCCTGAAGGGCGGGCCGATCGCGATCATCGGCTATGGCAGCCAGGGCCGCTCCCATGCGCGCAACCTGCGGGACAGCGGCTTCGATGTGATCGTCGGCGCGCGGGCGGGCGGCGGCGCCGAGCGGCGGGCGCGGGCGGACGGCTTCCGCACAGTCTCGCCGGCCGAAGCGGCGAAGCTGGCCTCGCTGGTGGCGTTGCTGACCCCCGACATGAGCCACCGCAAGGTCTATGCCCACGACATCGCGCCCAATTTGTCGCCGGGCGATGCCTTGCTCGTCGCCCATGGCTTCTCGGTCCATTACGGCGAGATCGTTCCCCGCCGCGACATCGACGTCATCCTGGTCGCGCCCAAGGGGCCGGGCGACCTCGTCCGCCGTGAATATGAGATCGGACGCGGCGTGCCCTGCCTGTTCGCCGTCCAGCAGGACGCGACCGGCGGCGCCCGCGCCAGGGCCCTGGCCTATACGTCCGGCATCGGCGGCACCCTCGCCGGCGCGATCGAAACCACCATCCGCGAGGAGACCGAGACCGACCTGTTCGGCGAGCAGGCGGTGCTCTGCGGCGGCGTCAGCGAGCTTGTCACCTCCGCTTTCACGATCCTGGTCGAGGAGGGGTACAAGCCGGAAGTCGCCTATTTCGAGTGCATGCACGAGCTGAAGCTGATCGTCGACCTGCTCTACGAGGGCGGGCTGGCCAAGATGCACAAGTTCGTCTCGGAGACCGCCAAATATGGCGACCTCGTCTCCGGGCCGCGGGTGATCAACGCCGAGACGCGCGAGCGGATGCGCGAGGTGCTGCGCGACATCAAGACCGGCCGCTTCGCCTTCGACTGGATCGCCGAGAATGAGGGCGGCAAGCAGAATTACGAAGCCCTGCTCGCGGCCGATCTCGACCAGCCGATCGAGAAGGTCGGCGCGCGCCTGCGGCAGCACATGGCCTGGCTGCAGAACCAGCCGGACGCGAAGGCGGCCTGATCGTGGCGACGCGCGCGCCCCGCAAGGCCCTCGAGGCGGTCCCCGCGCCGGTCACCGGCGCGCGGCTGGTCGTCGAGGCGCTGGAGCGCGAGGGCGTGCGCCACCTGTTCGGCTATCCCGGCGGCGCGATCATGCCGGTCTACGACGCGCTGCCGGGCTCGAAGCTCCAGCACATCCTCGTCCGCCACGAGCAGGGCGCGGCGCTGGCGGCGGATGCGTATGGCCGCGTCACCGGGCAGCCCGGCGTCTGCATCGCGACCTCGGGGCCGGGCGCGACCAACCTCGTCACCGGCATCGCCAACGCCTTCCTCGACAGCGTTCCCCTGGTCGCGATTACCGGCCAGGTGGCGACGCCCCTGATCGGCACCGATGCCTTCCAGGAAGTCGACATTTTCGGGATCACCCTGCCGATCGTGAAGCACAGCTTCGTGATCCGCCGGACCGAGGACATTCCGCAGGTCTTCGCCGACGCCTTCCGCATCGCGCGCAGCGGCCGGCCGGGGCCGGTGCTGATCGACCTGCCCAAGGACATGGGCGTGAAGGCGGTGGTCCCCGCCGAGATCCGGCCGCATGTCGAGGCGGTCGAGGCGCCCGAGGCGGCGCTGATCGCCGAGGCGAATGCGCTGATCGCCGAGGCGCGCGCGCCGATCCTCTATTTCGGCGGCGGCATCGCCATCGCCCGCGCCGAGCGCGCGCTGCGCGCCTTCGCCGCCCGCGCCGGCATTCCGTCGGTGGCGACGCTGAAGGGCCTGGGCGGCATCCCGACCGACGACGCGGCCTTTCTCGGCATGCTCGGCATGCACGGCATGCGCGCGGCCAATATCGCGATCGACAATTGCGACCTGCTGATCTGCATCGGCGCGCGCTTCGACGACCGCGCCACCGGCAAGGCCGACACTTTCGCGCCCAATGCGAGGATCATCCACCTCGACGGCGACGCGGCCGAGATCGGCAAATTGCGCCGCGCCGACGTCGGCATCGCCGGCGACATCGTCCAAGCGATGGACCTGCTCACCGCCATTCCGCGCTGCGCGGCGTGGCGCGACCAGTGCCTGCGGCAGAAGGCGATGTGGGCGATGGACTATGACGCGCCCGGCAACGGCGTCTACGCGCCGGCTCTGCTCAAGACTTTGTCGGAAGCGGCGCCCGACAACACGATCTTCACCTGCGACGTCGGCCAACATCAGATGTGGGTCGCCCAGCATTGCCGGTTCAGCCGGCCGCAGGCGCATCTCACCAGCGCCGGCCTCGGCACGATGGGCTATGGCATCCCCGCCGGCATCGGCGCCCTGCTGGCCGATCCCAGCGCGACGGTGATCACCGTCTCGGGCGACGGCTCGATCATGATGAACATCCAGGAGCTGGCGACGATCCGGCGCTACCGGCTGCCGCTCAAGATCGTCCTGCTCGACAATGCCCAGCTCGGCATGGTCCGGCAGTGGCAGGAATTGTTCTTCGACCGGAATTTCTCGGAGATCGACCTCAGCGACAATCCGGATTTCGCCGAGGTCGCCCGCGCCTTCGGCATCGAGGCCTTCACGATCGACCATCGCTCGGAAGTCGCCGGCGCGGTCGCGCGGCTGCTCGGCACCAACGGGCCGATCCTGTGCCATGTGCGGATCGATCCGCGCGAGAATGTGTGGCCTTTGGTGCCGCCCAACAGCTCCAATGTCGAGATGATGGAGAAAGCGCGATGAGCGGCCGGATCCAAGTCGATTTCGACGCCGCCGAAGGCGCGGTGCTGCGCATGCTCGGCCTGGTCGAGCGGCGCGGCTTCGTCGTCAGCGTCATGACCATGGCCGCGCGCGAAGGCCGCGGTTCGCTGTCGCTCGACGTCGACGCCCGCGACCCGGGCCGCAGCCTCGACGTCGTCGCGCGCCAGCTTCGCCGCCTTCAAGAGGTCCGCAACGTCTCGACCTCCTCTTCCGACCGGGGTGCATCATGACCGACCAGGTAAGGATCTTCGACACCACATTGCGCGACGGCGAGCAGGCGCCCGGCTTCTCGATGACTCCGGAGGGCAAGCTGCGCATGGCGGTCGCGCTCGCCGCGCTCAGGGTCGACGTGATCGAGGCGGGCTTCGCCGCCTCGTCGGAGACCGACGCGCGCTCGATCGCCACCATCGCCGAGCGGATCGAGGGGCCGATCATCTGCTCGCTTGCCCGCGCCGGCCGCGCCGACGTGCTCGCCGCCTCGACCGCGCTCGCCGCCGCGCCGCGCCGCCGCATCCACGTCTTCATCGCCACCAGCCCGATCCACCGCGAGGCGAAATTGCACATGAGCCGCGAGCAGGTGCTGGAAGCGATCCGGACCTCGGTCGCCTATGCCCGCGGCTTCACCGACGACGTCGAATTCTCCGCCGAGGACGCGATCCGCACCGAGCGCGATTTCCTCGTCGAATGCCTGGCGGCGGCGGCGGCGAACGGCGCATCGACGCTGAACGTACCGGACACCGTGGGCTACACCACGCCGGACGAGATTTACGACCTGTTCCGCTTCCTCGCCGCCCATGTCGAGCGGCCGGCGGGGACGATCTTCTCGACCCATTGCCATGACGATCTCGGCATGGCCGTCGCCAATTCGCTGGCCGCGGTCCGGGGCGGCGCGCGCCAGATCGAATGCGCCGTGAACGGCATTGGTGAAAGGGCGGGCAATTGCGCGCTCGAGGATGTCGTCATGGCGCTCAAGACCCGCTCCGACACGTACGGCGTCTCCACCGGCGTCGACACTACCAGGATCATGGCCGCCAGCCGGACCCTCGCCCAGATCACCAACGTGGTTCCGCCGCGGAACAAGGCGATCGTCGGCGCCAATGCCTTTGCCCACGAAGCGGGCATCCATCAGCATGGCGTGCTGCAGAATCGGGAAACCTACGAGATCATGAAACCGGAAGATATCGGGCTTGCGACGGACGGCATCGTCCTTGGCAAGCATAGCGGGCGCCACGCGCTCACCGCCCGCGCCAACGCACTTGGCTATATGCTGGAGGGGGAGGCGCTCGACCGCGCCTTCGCCGCCTTCAAGGAGATTGCGGACGAGGTCGGCATCGTCGATTCCGCGAGGCTGGTCGCGATGCTCGCCTCGATGGAAGGCGGCGGCAAGGAAAAGCCGTGGAGCCTCTCCAAGGTCGAGATTCGCGCGCCGGTGACGGTCAGCGCCTGGCCGGTGGCCCGCGTCGAGCTGGAGCATGGCCATCGCGGCCGAGTCTGCGACCTCGCTTCG
>JAQGLF010000100.1 GCA_028293025.1 Alphaproteobacteria bacterium | reverse complement strand
GTCGGCCTGCGGCACGGTGATGTCGACGAATTTCTGCCTGAGCTCGTCATTGGTGTCGCGCTTGATCCGCCAGCGCATCGACTGCTCGGTATTGGGGCTGTCGGCGTCGGGCGGGCCGAACATCATCAGCGACGGCCACCACCAGCGGTTCAGCGCATCCTGCGCCATCCGCACCTGATCGGCGGTGCCGGCGGCCAGGTGCATCATGATCTCATAGCCCTGGCGCTGGTGGAAGCTCTCTTCCTTGCAGACCCGGACCATCGCGCGGGCATAGGGGCCGTAGGAGGTGCGCTGCAGGGGCACCTGGTTCATGATCGCGGCGCCGTCGACCAGCCAGCCGATCGCGCCGATATCGGCCCAGGTGAGCGTCGGATAGTTGAAGATGGTGCTGTACTTGGCCTTGCCCGAATGGAGCGCCTCGATCATCTCCTCGCGGCTCGTGCCCAGCGTCTCGGCGGCCGAATAGAGATAGAGGCCATGGCCGGCCTCGTCCTGGACCTTGGCCAGCAGGATGGCCTTGCGGCGCAGCGACGGCGCGCGGCTGATCCAATTGCCTTCGGGCAGCATGCCGACGATCTCGCTATGGGCGTGCTGCGAGATCTGGCGGGTGAGGGTGCGGCGATAGGCCTCCGGCATCCAGTCCTTGGGCTCGATGTAATCGTCAGCCGCCACCCGCGCCTCGAAGGCGGCGAGCTTCTCCGGATCCACGGTCGAATCGAGGTTCTAAATCATCTGCAGCTCGGTCGTATACATGTCTCTCTCCGCGCCCGCCCCTAGCAGGACGGCCGTTTCGCGGCAATCAACGCACGACTCGCAGATGGGGTGGCGGCGGCGGTCGGCAAGCGCCGGCAGTTCGGCAGCAAGGCGCGGAGTGCGGCGCCGAACGGGACGAGGCATTGCCGAGCGACGCAGCAATGGAGCAAGCCATGTCCTTCCAAGTCACCGGCCTTTCGCCCGAGCCCTTCCGCCATTTGTTCGGCCTCTCCGACGAAGCGCTCGCCCGCGAGGGCGTCCGCCGCTACACGGCCGATGCCAAGCCCGGCTTTCCCGACCGGATCGAGATCAGCGACGCCGAGCCGGGCGAGACCCTGCTGCTGGTGAATTTCGTGCACCAGCCGGCGGACACGCCCTATCGCGCCAGCCACGCCATCTTCATCCGCGAGCGCGACGTCGCGCCGACCGGCCTCGTCGACGACATCCCGCCGGCGATGCGGGCGCGGCCGCTGTCGCTCCGCGCCTTCGACGCGGCGGGGATGATGTTGGATGGCGATCTGGTCGACGGGGGCGAGGCGAAGGCGCTCATCGAACGCTTTTTCGCAGACGAGTCCGTCGCCTACATCCATGCCCATTATGCCCGCCGCGGCTGCTATGCCGGGCGGATCGACCGGGCTTAAGAGCCACCACCAATCCGCCCCATCGCCTGCGGCGACGGGGAGGACTCGTTTCCTCACACCCGTTCGATGACCATGGCGATGCCCTGGCCGACGCCGATGCACATGGCACACAGCGCATAGCGGCCGCCGCGGCGGTGGAGCTCCTCGGTGGCGGTGAGGGCGAGGCGGGCGCCGGACATACCGAGCGGATGGCCGAGCGCGATGGCGCCGCCATTCGGGTTCACATGCTCCGCATCGTCGGCGAGGCCGAGCTGGCGCAGCACCGGCAGCGCCTGGGCGGCGAAGGCCTCGTTGATCTCCACCACATCCATGTCGGCGACGGTGAGGCCGAGCCGCTTGAGCAGCTTCAGCGAAGCAGGGGCCGGCCCGATGCCCATGATCCGTGGCGGCACGCCGGCGACGGCACCGCCGAGGATGCGCGCGCGCGGCACCAGGCCGTTGCGCTTAGCCGCTTCCTCCGACGCGACGATCATCGCCGCGGCGCCGTCATTGACGCCCGACGCATTGCCGGCGGTGACGGTGCCGTCGCCGCGGACGATCGGCTTCAGCCTGGCCAGCGCCTCGACACTGGTCTTGCGGGGATGCTCGTCGCGCTCGACGACGGCCGGGTCGCCCTTGCGCTGCGGGATCGTCACCGGCACGATCTCGGCGGCGAGGCGGCCATTCTCCTGCGCGGCGCTCGCTTTCTCCTGGCTGCGCACCGCAAACGCATCCTGATCCTCGCGCGTCACCTGGAATTCCTGGGCGACATTCTCCGCGGTCGACGGCATCGTGTCGTCGCCATAGGCATGCTTCATCTTCGGATTGACGAAGCGCCAGCCGATCGTGGTGTCGTACATCTCCGCATTGCGGTCGAAGGCGCTGGTCGCCTTGGCCATGACGAAGGGCGCGCGGCTCATGCTTTCCGAGCCGCCGGCGATCAGCATGTCGGCTTCGCTGCCGCGGATCACCCGCGCCGCCATCGCCACCGCGTCCATGCCCGAGCCGCAGAGCCGGTTGAGGGTGACGCCGCCCGATGAGTCCGGAAGCCCTCCCAGCAGGCCCGCCATCCGCGCGAGGTTGCGATTGTCCTCGCCCGCCTGGTTGGCGCAGCCCAATATGACGTCGTCCAATTCGCCCCAGTCCACGTCCGGATTGCGCTCGATCAGCGCCCGGATCGGGATGGCGGCGAGATCGTCCGCGCGGACATGGGCGAGACTGCCGCCATAGCGGCCGATCGGCGTGCGTATCGCGTCGCAGATGTAAGCTTCGGTCATTCGCTTTCTCCGATCACGGGTCCGCCGATGCTGCGCGAGAAGCCCTGGAACTCGGCGACGGGCCGGCCGTCCGCCGCCGTCACCGAGACGTTGTAAACGCCCGAGCGGCCGGCAAGCGCCTGCTCCCGCGCCTCGGCGACCAGCATCTCGCCTTCGCGCGCCGCGTCGAGGAAGACGATCGACGCCTGCGCCGCGACCGTGCGCAGATTGCGGCCGTTGCAGGCATAAGCGAAGGCGCTGTCGGCGAGGGCGAAGATCATGCCGCCATGGGAGGTGCCGTGGCCGTTCAGCATGTTGGCCCGGACGGTCATGCGGATCCGCGCATAGCCCTCGCGCGCCTCCTCGATCTCGACGCCCCAGGCGGGCCCGGTGCCCTCCGCCGCCAGCATGAAGCGGGCGATCTTGTCCGCCGTTTCGTTTGCGCCCATGAGCCGGGGCCATGGCTTACGAGACCGTCGAGTTCAAGCTGGAGGGCGGCATCGCCCGGCTCATTCTGAACCGTCCCGATCGCCTCAACAGCTTCACCGTCCAGATGCACGAGGAAGTGGTCGACGCGCTGTCGGGCCTGGAAGGCACCCGCGTGCTGGTGATCACCGGCGCCGGCCGCGGCTTCTGCGCCGGGCAGGATCTGAACGACCGCGCGGTGGCGCCCGGCCAGGCGGTCGACCTCGGCGAGTCGGTCGAGAAGAGGTACAATCCGCTGATCCGGCGGATCACGTCGCTTCCCTTCCCCGTGATCGCGCGCGTGAACGGGGTGGCGGCGGGGGCCGGGGCGAATATCGCGCTCGCCTGCGACATCGTCATCGCCGCCAAATCCGCGAAGTTCATCCAGTCTTTCGCCTCGATCGGCCTCATCCCCGACAGCGGCGGCACCTGGGTGCTGCCCCGGCTGGTCGGCCAGGCGCGGGCGCTGGGGCTCGCGCTCACCGCCGAGCCGCTGCCGGCGGAGAAGGCGGCCGAATGGGGCCTGATCTGGAAGGCGGTCGAAGACGAGGCGCTCGACGCCGAGGTCGACGCGCTGGCGGAGCGCTTCGCGGCGGCGCCGACCCGAGGGCTGGCGCGGATCAAGCGCATGATCCGGGAGAGCTGGGGGCACAGCCTCGATGAGGAGCTCGACCTCCAGCGCGACGCGATGCGCGAGCTCGGCTCCAGCGACGATTATCGCGAAGGCGTCGCGGCGTTCATGGAGAAGAGGAAGCCGAGCTTTACAGGGAAATAGGCACGTAGAAATCGAGCCTTCGGCCACCGTCTGCCCGGACGGTGGGTTCGCCCGAAATAGACAAGCCCCCGATCCGGTGAAGAACGTGACTTGACGGATGCGGGACGTGTTATGTCTATTACGACTCGCCTCCCGGAAATCGGCGGGGAGCAGGTCATTCGTGGTCAGGAACAGGACAGGAGCGGGATATGCTCAAAGGTATCGGGATCATTTGTCTGGTAGTGGCATCGGCTGTCGTCGGACCGACCCCTGCCATGGCGCAAACGGGCGAGCCGATGTATGTAACCCACATGTACAGCGATGCCTCGCATGGTACCGAGGTCGGTACCATAGAACCGCAATGCACTTCGCGTGGGGTGCAATATCATCTCGTCGGGACCTATACCTATTTCCAGGTAGACGAGCTGGTCGGCTATTGTCCCGACAGCCCGATCGAGTGACTGAGAGCGGCAGGGGGCCCGTGTTCCCTGTCGCCTCCGCCAGCGAGGGGTGAACGGGGGGCGCGGGCGCGGATATCGCGCTGGCGACAACAAGCTCACCGTCTACTCAGCTAAATCAAGCCCCCGCCTGCCCCATATGGCGCTCGAACGTTAGACCCAATTTGGGCGAAGACGCCCCATTGAAGGATGCGGGAAGGTGTTATGTTCATTCTGACTCGCCTCCGCAGATCGCTGGGAGGCAGGTCATTCGTGGTCAATGACAAGAGAGGAGCGGGTATGCTCAAGGGTATAGGCATCATTCTGGTAGGGGTATCGGCTTTCGTCGGACCGAGCACTGCCAACGCGCAAACGGGCGACCAGCTGGTTATAGTCCACATGTACAGCGATGCTTCGCATAGTACCGAGGTCGGTGAGATCGTCCCGTACTGCACTGCGAACGGAATAGAATATCGCCTGACCGGGACTTACACCAATTTCCAGGTCGAGGAGCCGGTCGACCAGGGTATTGGCTGCTTCATCGGGTGACTGAGCGCGGCAGGGGGTCCGTGCTCCCTGCCGCCGCCACTGACAAGGGGTGAGCGGCGTCGCGGCGGGCGTGGGCCTGAATATAGCGCTGGGCTGACACTGTCTGGATTGAAGCAGCAGGTTAAGCCTGCGCTTCCGCCTGCCTGATATGGCGCTCGAACGTCTGGAAATCGATGTTCGAGCCGCAGACGAGGACGCCCACCTTCTTCCTCGCCAGCCGCTTTCTCAGCGGACCGGCCAAGGCCGCCGTCGCGGCGGCGGCGGCCGGCTCCACGGCAAGCTTCATCTCGCGGAACAGGAGGGCCATGGCGGCGCGGATCTGGTCGTCGTCGACGAGGACGATGTCGTCCACGTTCCGCCGGCAGAGCCCGAAGCTGTAGGGCAGAGCGAAGGGCGGGGCGAGGCTGTCGGCGATCGTTCTCACCTCCGCATGGTCGATCGGGCTCCCCTGCGCGAAGCTGCGGCTCATCGTGTCCGAGCCCGTCGGCTCGACCCCGAATACCAGGCAATCCGGCTTCAGCAATTTGATTGCGGCCGACGCGCCGCCGCACAGGCCACCGCCGCCGATGGCGATGATCACCGCGTCGAGATCCGGGACCTGCTCCAGCCATTCCACGCCAAGCGTCGCCGTCCCGAGCGCGGTATAGGGCCCTTCGAAGGGATGGATGAACGCGCGCCCCTCGTCGCGCGAAATGGCCTCGACCATCTCGAAGGCGGTACGGCCGTCCGGCGCCGTCACCACCTCGGCGCCCAGAGCGCGGCAGGCGGCGACGCGAGCCGGATTGGCCGACCCCATCATCACGACCTTCGCGGTCGTGCCGAGAGCGGCGGCGGCATAAGCGGTGGCGATCGCATGGTTTCCGGCGCTCACCGCGGTCACGCCGCGCGCCAGCTCTTCGGGGCTCAGCCGCAGCATTTTCGAGATGGCGCCACGCGCCTTGAAGGTCCCGCTCTGCTGAAACAGCTCGAGCTTGAGATTGACGCGCGTGCCGGGCGGAAGCAGCGCCTCGATCTCGCGCCCGCGCCAATCGTGGACCGGCGTACGGACGACGTACGGCGCGATCATCTCGCGCGTTTCCTCGATTTCGGCGAGCGACAAAGCGGGGGTGGCCAGGTCCATGACGCCGCCCGTCTTAATCCTTTTGCGCCGGCTTTGAAGCCGGCGGGGATCATCATTCCCGGGCCGCGCTGGAATCTCAATGCCTTTTCGTGTTCAGAAGGCCGCCGGAAACGACGCGGGATTTCGAGACGAGACGATGAAGACGCTGAAGCTTCTCAACTATGCACAGGACCAATGGTACGCCACTTCGGGATCGCCCGCCGAAGTGGAGAGCGCCGTCACCGGTGAGACCATCGCCGTCACCGGCAGCGAGGGGCTCGATTTTCGGGCGATGCTCGACCATGGCCGTCGCGTCGGCGGGCCGGCGCTGAGGCGGATGACCTTCCACCAGCGAGCGTGGATGCTGAAGGACCTCGCCAATGCGGTGATGGCGCGCAAGGAGGAGCTTTACGAGCTCTCCTACGACACCGGCGCCACCCGCACCGACGGCTGGATCGACATCGAGGGCGGCGCGATGCGTGAGCTCGGCTCCAGCGACGATTATCGCGAAGGCGCCGCGGCGTTCATGGCGAAGAGGAAGTCGAGCTTTACAGGAAAATAGCCGCGTAGAAATCGGACCTGCGGCTGCCTCCCGTCTGGACGGTGGATGCACCAGCAACAGACAAGCCCGATCCTGGTGAAGAACGTGATGAGACGGCTACGCCACCAGCTCCGCGAACCTCTTCAGATCGATATTGCCGCCGGAGACGACGCAGACGATCGGGCCCTTCCCCGCCCTCCCGGTCAGCGCCGCGGCCAGCGCCAGCGCGCCGGCGCCCTCTGCGATCACCCGCGCCTTCTCCGCCATCAGCCGCATCGCCTCGCGGGTCTCGTCGAGGGTGACGGTGATCGCGCCGTCGACAATTGGGCGCATCCGCTCCCACATCCGCTCGGTGACGCTCTGGCCGCCGGCGCCGTCGACGAAGGTCGGTTGCCAGTCGGCGAAGCGGCGCGGGCCGCCCTCCCGCAGCGAGAGGGCGTAGGGGGCGGCCGTCTCCGGCTCGGCGCCGAGGATTCGGATGCCGGGCTTCAGCGCCTTGGCGGCGCTGCCGACGCCGGTGATCAGGCCGCCGCCGCCGATCGCGGTGATGACGGTGGCGACGTCCGGCGCGTCATCGAGGATTTCGAGGCCCATCGTGCCGTGGCCGGCGATAAAGTCGTGATTGTCGAACGGGTGGATGAAGGTGCCGTCCATGCCGTCGAGGGCGTGCGCCTCGGCGACGCGCCAGGCTTCGGCGTAGGAAACGGGAACGATCCGGGCGCCCAGCGCGCGCATGCGATCGAGCTTGGTCTGGGGCGCCGTCTCGATGGCGACGACCGCGCAAGGGATGCCGGCCGCGCGGGCGGCATAGGCGACGCCCTGTCCGGCATTTCCGGCGCTCACCGTCCACACCCCGCGCGCACGCTCGTCCGGGCCGAGCTTCGCCACCGCGTTGGCGGCGCCGCGGATCTTGTAGGCGTTGGTGGGCTGGAGGTTCTCGAGCTTGAGGCGGATGTCGGGCCCATCCGAGCCGAGGTCGAGGCGAACGAGCGGCGTGCGCAGGACCACGCCTCGGATACGCTCGCGCGCAGCCTCGACGTCCGCAAGGCTGATCGGTCTCACCGGTTCAGGCATTTTTCTCCTCCTCGCCCCGCTTGATGCTTTCTTCTAAGGGGAGGCGATGACGACACTCAAGCTGCTCAATTACGCCACCGACCGCTGGACCGCGGGCACGGGGCCGCTCACCGAGGTGGAGAGCGCCGTCACCGGCGACATGATCGCGCTCACCGGCAGCCAGGGGCTCGATTTCGCCGGCATGCTCCGCCATGCGCGGACCGTCGGCGGGCCGGCTTTGAGGCGGATGACGTTCCACCAGCGGGCGTGGATGCTGAAGGACCTCGCCAATGCGGTGATGGCGCGCAAGGAGGAGCTTTACGAGCTCTCCTACGATACCGGCGCCACCCGCACCGACGGCTGGATCGACATTGAGGGCGGGGCCGGGACCCTCTTCTCCTTCTCGTCCAAGGGGCGGCGAGAGCTGCCGAACGGCCGCATCCTGATCGACGGCGCGATGGAGCCGCTGTCGCGCGGCGGCAGCTTCGTCGGTCAGCACGTCTACACGCCGCTCCAGGGCGTGGCGGTCCACATCAACGCCTTCAACTTCCCGGTCTGGGGGATGCTCGAGAAGCTCGGCCCGACCCTGCTCGCCGGCGTGCCGGCGATCGTCAAGCCGGCCTCGTCGACCGGCTATCTGACCGAGGCGGCGTTCCGGATCATGATCGAGGCGGGGGTGCTGCCGCCCGGCGCGCTGCAATTGGTGATGGGCGGCGTCGGCGACCTGTTCGACCATCTGACCCTGCAGGACGTGGTCAGCTTCACCGGCTCGGCGCAGACGGCGATGAAGCTCCAGACCCATCCCGTGATCGCGCGGGAGAGCGTGCGCTTCATCGCCGAGCGGGACAGCCTCAACGCGTCGATCCTCGGCCCGGACGCGGCGCCGGGAACGCCGGAATTCGACCTCTTCGTCAAGGAAGTGGTTCGCGAGATGACGGCGAAGGCGGGACAGAAATGCACCGCCATCCGCCGCGCCATGGCGCCCGCCGAGCATATCGACGCGGTCGAGGAGGCGCTGCGGCAGCGCCTCGCCAAAGTGAAGATCGGCGATCCGCGCGAGGAAGGGGTGACGATGGGCGCCCTCGCCAGCCGCGCGCAACTGACCAGCGTCCGCGCCGCGGTGGCGGAGCTGGCGAAATCGGCGCGAATCGTCGCCGGCGATCCTGACACCTCGCCGGTGGCCGGGAACGGCGCCTTCATGTCGCCGATCCTGCTGCGCACCGACGATCCCTGGCACGCGCAGGCGGTGCACGACGTCGAGGCGTTCGGGCCGGTCTCGACGATCATGCCCTATCGCGACCTCGACGACGCGATCGCGCTGGCCAATCGCGGCATGGGCAGCCTCGCTCTGTCGCTCTTCACCTTCGACGCGCAGGTGGCCGAGGACTTCGTGCTCGGCGCCGGCGCCTATCACGGACGGATGCTGATCCTCGACCGAACCTCGGCGAAGGAATCGACCGGCCACGGCTCGCCTCTGCCCGTCCTCGTCCATGGCGGCCCCGGCCGCGCCGGCGGCGGCGAGGAGATGGGCGGCGTGCGCGGCGTCACCCATTATATGCAGCGCACCGCCCTTCAGGGCGCGCCGGCGGTTCTTTCGAGCATCGTCGGGCAATGGCTGCCCGGCGCGCCCAAGGTCGAGGGGGAGGTCCACCCGTTCCGCAAGCGCATCTCGGAGCTGGCGATCGGCGATACCCTGAAGACGGCGAGCCGCCTCGTCACGCTCGACGATATCGAGCATTTCGCGGCCTTCACCGGCGACAATTTCTACGCGCATATGGACGAGGAAGCGGCGAAGGCGAATCCGATCTTCGACGGCCGGGTGGCGCACGGCTATCTGATCCTGTCCTTCGCGGCCGGACTGTTCGTCGATCCGGCGCCGGGGCCGGTGCTCGCCAATACCGGCCTCGAGCATCTGCGCTTCCTGACGCCGCTCTATCCGGGCGATTCGATGCGGGTCGAGCTCACCGTCAAGTCCAGGTCGGTCCGCAACGAGGAGATGGGCGAAGTGCGCTGGGCGGTCTATGTGTTCAACCAGAAGGACGAGATCGTCGCCTCCTACGACCTCCTCACCATGAACCTGCCCTGAGATGAAACCGACGCCCTTCCTTCTCCCGCTCGCGGCCTTGCTCGCCGCGCCCTCCCCGGCCGCTCCGGCCAGGCCGCCGGTCTACGGCTACAGGATCGTCCACACCTACCCGCATGACCGGGACGCCTTCACCGAAGGCCTCTTCTATCTGGACGGCAAGCTCTACGAGAGCACCGGGCTCAACGGCCGCTCCTTCATCCGCGAGGAGCGGCTCGAGGACGGGCGGGTGCTTCGCTCGGTGGCGGTCGCGCGCCAATATTTCGGCGAGGGGATCGTCAATTGGGGGCCGGAGATCGTCAGCCTCACCTGGCAGGGGGGGACCGGCTTCCGCTGGCGACGTTCCGACTTCGCCCGGACCGGCGAGTTTCATTATCCGGGCGAAGGCTGGGCGCTGACCCGGAACGGCACCGACATCATCATGAGCGACGGCACGCCGCAGCTGCGCTTCCTCGATCCCAGGACGATGAGCGAGCGAAGGCGCATCACCGTCACCGACGAGGGCCGCCCGGTCGCGAGCCTCAACGAGCTCGAATGGGTGAAGGGCGAGATTTTCGCCAATGTCTGGATGTCGAGCCGGATCGCGCGGATCGACCCGAAGACCGGCCGCGTCACCGGCTGGATCGACCTCGGCCCGCTCGTCGCCGAGCACGCGCCGCCGGACGAGGACAGCGTCCTCAACGGCATCGCCTATGACGCGGCGAAGGACCGGCTGTTCGTCACCGGCAAGAACTGGCCGAAGCTGTTCGAGATCAGGCTCGTCCCGCCCGCACGCGCCCGATAAGCCTCTCCGGCGCTCAGATCTCTTCCTTCACCTGCGCGTGGGCGAGCATGGCGAAGAGGCCGGTGCCGCCGATGACGTTGCCGACAAAGGCGGGCACGAGGAAGGTGCCGAATACCCAGCCGATACCGGCTTTCCCCGCCCAAAGCAGCAGGAAGGCTTCGGCGGCCCCGGCGATCACATGGGTGAAGCCGCCGAGCGCGATGCCGTAGCTTAGGACGAGGACGATCCAGAAACCCGAATCGTCCGCGGCCGAGCGGATCCAGGCGACCGAGGCGATGAGGAAGCCCGCCGGCACGCCCTGGAGCAGGATCTCGCTTGCGCTCTTGTCGAGAAGCTTGCCGGAGACGTCGAGCATCGCGCCGAGCAATTCGGGCGAGACGATCCGCGCATGAACGCAGAGCGCCGCCATCGAGGCCGCGCCGATCACATTGCCGGCGAACACCACCGACCACAACCGCGCGGTGCGGGCGAGGTTGCGGCGGTTCGGCTCCTTCGCAAGCGGCAGGACGGCGACCATCGTATGCTCGGTGAAGAGCTGCATCCGCCCGAGGATGACGATGATGAAGCCAAGGGTGTAGCCGAGGCCGGCGACCAGCTCCCGCCACGGCGCGTCCGGAAGGCGCTGGTGGAGGCCCCCCTGCGCCCAGACCGACGCCATGATCGCGATGCCGGCGGCGAGGCCCGACCAGAAGAGGGAAGCGGCCGGCCGATCGAGCTCGTCCTCACCCTGCTTGATGACGGCCGCATGGACGATTCGCGCGCGCGGCGGGCTGCGCTCCTCGACTTCCTGCTCTTCGGTTTCGCTGAGCGGCGGCGGCGCTTCCGACATTTCATGCTCCGGGCGTGAAGCAGCCGAAGCGAGATGGAATGGGAATGGTTCCGAAGAGGAGGGAAGAGGATGGGAGGCTTAGTGAGGCCCGCTGCCCGGGGGGTTCGGCAAGCCGCCCACGTTAAGGGTCGTCGCTTGCCGGTTTATCGTATCCAGCTTGCCGTTATCCTCGTCCACGCCCGACGCCGCCCATGCCTCGGCGGTCTTGCAGATGCGGCCCGACACGCGCGTGCCGGTGTCCTGGTCGCGCTTGCAGATGAGGTGAGGCTTCGGCTTCGGGGCTTCCTGCTTGTCGGCGGCCATGGCCGGCGCGGCAAGAGCCACGGTGAGCAAGGCAAAAGCGATCGTCTTCATAGGATTTCCTTCCATGAACTACCGGCGGGAAAAACAGGCTAGGCCAAATCGTGCTTCGCGCCGGCTGCGGCTTAATCCAATATGGTATCAGCAGATCAAATGAGGCTTTTGGGACCCGGGGAATCCGGCTTGTCGGCCGCGACGACGGGCGCGGCGCGAGCCGGGGAGAGCAAGGCGAAGGCGATAATCGTCATGAGCCCCCCGGTGAGGAAGAACGTTGTGGGGAAAGGATAAACCTGCCCGGCAGAAAAGCAATGGCTTCTCTGGCTGAGACGTCACTTGAGGCGGACGCGCTGCCGCCATATCCAATGCGGAGAGGAGAGCGACTTGCCCGAAAGCTTCGCGCTGGACCCGGACTGGCCGCGGATGACGCTCGCGGAGGTGGAGGCGCGGCTGACCGCGCCGGGCGCGCGATTCGAAATGGAAGAAGTCCCGATCCGCGGCGTTCGGACCCGGGTCTGGAAGAATGCGCCGCCGTCGTTGCCGATGCTCGCCCGCTTCTCCCGCATCCACGGCGAGCGGCTGTTCACGATCTACGAGGAAGAGCGGATCGGCTTCGAAGCCTCGTTCCGGGCCACCGCCGCACTCGCCGCGGAGCTGAAGCGACTCGGCATCGGCAAGGGCGACCGGGTCGCGCTCGCCATGGCCAATCTGCCCGAATGGCCCGTCGCCTTCTTCGCCGCCACGGCTTTGGGCGCGATCATGGTGCCGCTCAATGCCTGGTGGACCGGCGCGGAGCTCGAATACGGCCTCGCCGATTCGGGCGCGAAGCTGCTGATCTGCGACGCCGCCCGCTGGAAGGGGATCGCGCCGCACCGGCCGAACCTGCCCAATCTCGAACATGTGCTCGTCAGCCGCGCGGAGCCCAAGGCGATCGCCGAGCGGCGGCTGGAGGATGTGATTGGCCCGCCGCCCGCCTGGAAGGACCTGCCGCCGGACGACCTGCCGGCCGTCGAGATCGCGCCGGACGACGACGCCACCATCTTCTACACCAGCGGCACGACGGGCAAGCCGAAGGGTGCGCTCGGCACCCATCGCAACCTCCTCACCAACATCTTCTCGGTCGGCTATTCGGCGGCCAGGACGGCCTTGCGGCGCGGCGAGCCGCCGCCCGCGCCGATGCCGAAAGTGGGATTGCTGGTCATCCCACTCTTCCACGTCACCGCCTGCAGCGCCAGCCTGATGGGAACGATGGCGGCCGGCCACACGACCGTGTTCATGCGCAAATGGGATGCGCTGAAGGCGATGGAGATCATCGAGCGGGAGCGGGTCGCCATCACCGGCGGGGTGCCGACCATCGCCTGGCAGATCCTCGACCATCCCGAACGGCATCGTTTCGACCTCTCGAGCCTCGAATCGATCAGCTATGGCGGCGCGCCGTCGGCGCCGGAGCTGGTCCGCCGCATCCGGCAGGAGTTCGGCGCGCTGCCCGGCAACGGCTGGGGCATGACCGAGACGATGGCGACCGTCTCCAGCCATGGCGGCGAGGATTATCTCAACCGGCCGGACAGCGCGGGGCCGCCCGTGGCGGTCGCCGACCTGAAGATCATGGCCGCGGATGCAAGCCGGGCGCTGCCGGCGGGCGAGGTCGGCGAGCTGTGGGCGAGGGGGCCGCAGATCGTCAAAGGCTATTGGAACCAGCCGGAAGCGACGGCGGAGACGTTCGTCGACGGCTGGGTGCGCACCGGCGACCTTGCCCGGCTGGACGAGGAGGGTTTCCTCTATATCGTCGATCGCGCCAAGGACATGGTCATCCGCGGCGGCGAGAACATCTATTCCGTGGAGGTCGAGAACGTCCTCTACGACCATCCGTCGGTGTCGGATGCGGCGCTGATCGGCCTCCCCCACCGCACCC
>JAQGLF010000088.1 GCA_028293025.1 Alphaproteobacteria bacterium | reverse complement strand
GTGCCTCGTCCGGCCGCGACACCGACCTGACCGGCAGCTCGACCGCGATCAACGCGGTGCGCGCGACGCTCAAGCGCGTCGCCGCGACCGGCAGTCGGGTGCTGATCATGGGCTCGGCCGGCGTCGGCAAGGAAGTCGCGGCGCGGCTGCTGCACGGCTGGAGCCAGCGGGTCGATGCGCCGTTCGTCATCGTCAGCGCGGCGCGGATGACGCCGGAACGCGTCGAGGAGGAATTGTTCGGCGTGGAGGAGAGCGGGGACCTCGTCCGCCCCGGCCTGCTCGAACAGGCGCATGGCGGCACCCTGTTCCTCGACGAGATCGCCGACATGCCGATGCCGGCGCAGGCCAAGATCCTGCGCGTCCTCACCGACCAGAGCTTCACCCGCGTCGGCGGCCAGCGAATGGTCAAGGTGGACATGCGCGTCGTCTCGTCGACCTCGCGCCTGCTCGGCGAGGAGATTGCCGGCGGACGCTTCCGCGAGGACCTCTATTACCGCCTAAACGTCGTGCCCGTGCATCTGCCCGCGCTCGCCGAGCGGCGCGAGGACATTCCCGAGCTGATCACCCATTTTGCCGCCCGCTATGCCGCCGAGCAAAGGCTGCCGACGCCGAACCTCACGCCCGAGGCGGTCGCCGCGCTCCAAGCCTATGAATGGCCGGGCAACGTCCGGCAACTGCGCAACGTCATCGAGCGCACCATCATCCTCGCCCCCGGCGCGCGCGTCGGCACGATCGAGATCGACATGCTGCCGCCGGAGATCCTCCACGAGCAGGCCAGCCTCAGCCCGAGCGAGGCGGTGAAGGCGATCATGGGAACGCCGCTGCGCGAGGCGCGGGAGACGTTCGAGCGCGAATATCTGAAGGTCCAGATCCGCCGTTTCTCGGGCAATATCTCGCGCACGGCGACCTTCATCGGCATGGAGCGTTCAGCCCTGCACCGGAAGCTGAAGGCGCTCGGCATCGGCGATACGCGAGGCGAGAATAACGACTAGGCTGCTGGCGCGCGCACCGCCGAGATGGTATGCCGCCGGCCTGCCGGGCCCGGTCATCCGGGGCGCCGGCCAATAAGGAGAACAGGTGATGGCCGACAAGGTCAACAACCTCCAGGACATGTTCCTCAACACGCTGAGGCGGACGAAGACCCCCGTGACCATGTTCCTGGTGAAGGGCGTGAAGCTCCAGGGCATCATCACCTGGTTCGACAATTTCTCGGTGCTGCTGCGCCGCGACGGCCACGCCCAGCTCATCTACAAACATGCCATCTCGACGATCATGCCGGCCCATCCGCTCGACCTCGCCGAGATCGAGCGGGCCTTCGCCGATCAGTCGGAAAAGAAGAAGCCGCTGTTGCTCCAGGAAGCTTTCCTCGGCGCCGTCCGGCGCTCGGCCGAGCCGGTGACGATGTTCCTGGTCAACGGGGTGATGCTGCAGGGCGCGATCGCCGCCTACGACCTGTTCTGCATGCTCCTCCAGCGCGACGGCCTGTCGCAGCTCGTCTACAAGCACGCCGTCTCGACCGTGCAGCCCGAACATCCGGTGAGCCTGATCGAGGCCGAGGACGAGGAGCCCGGCGCCTGAGCGTCTTCGAGAGATCCGACAAGGACGACTTCAGCCGCGGCGCCCGCACGATCATCGCCCTGCCGGAACTGGGCGGGGAGGGGCGCCGCGACGCCGATGCGCGCCTCGAGGAGGCGGCGGGACTGGCCGAAGCGATCGGCCTCGACGTTTCCGAGAAATTGCGCTTCCGCATCCGTTCGCCCAAGGCGGCAACCCTGTTCGGCTCCGGCCAGGTTGAGGCGATCGCCGCCGCCGTCGAGGAACATGAGGCGGCGCTGCTGATCGTCGATGCGCCGATCAGCCCGATCCAGCAGAAGAATCTCGAAACCGGCGTCAAGGCGAAGGTGATCGACCGCACCGGCCTCATCCTCGAGATTTTCGGCGAGCGGGCGGCGACCGCGGAAGGCCGGCTGCAGGTCGAGCTCGCCCATCTCGACTATCAGGCGGGCCGGCTGGTGCGCAGCTGGACTCACCTCGAACGGCAACGGGGCGGCTTCGGCTTCCTCGGCGGCCCCGGCGAGACCCAGATCGAGGCCGACCGGCGCCTGATCCGCGACCGCATGGCGAAGCTGCGCCGGGAGCTCGAGCAGGTGACCCGCACCCGCGCCCTCCACCGGGCGCGGCGGCAGCGGGCGCCATGGCCGGTCATTGCGCTGGTCGGCTACACCAATGCCGGCAAGTCGACGCTGTTCAACCGGCTCACCAATGCCGACGTCCTTGCCGAGAATCTGCTGTTCGCGACGCTCGATCCGACGATGCGCGAAGCGAAGCTGCCGGGCTTCGACAAGGCGATCCTTTCGGACACGGTCGGCTTCATCTCCGCGCTGCCGACCCAGCTCGTCGCCGCTTTCCGGGCGACGCTGGAGGAAGTGATCTCGGCCGACCTCATCGTCCACGTCCGCGACATTTCCCATCCGGACAGCCAGGCCCAAAGCGACGACGTCGAGCAGGTGCTCGGCGAGATCGGCGCCGGCGGGGAAGGGGGCGCGCCGATGGTCGAGGCCTGGAACAAGATCGACCTGCTCTCCGGCGAGGAAGCGGAGCGAACCCGCGCGGAGGCGGTACGGCGGGAGGATGTGGTGCTGATCTCCGCCCTCACCGGTGAGGGCCTCGACGATCTCCTCGAATGCGCCGTCGGCCATCTGCGCAAAGGCGCGCAGGTCCGCAGGCTGACGCTTTCGGCAAGCGACGGGGAAGGGATCGCTTGGCTCCACGCCAATGGCGAAGTGGTGAGCCGGGCGGAGCGCGGCATGGAAACCGATTTCGAAGTGCGCATGACCGACAGCGCCTGGGCCCGCTTCCAGGGGCGGCAAAGGGAGCGGGCATAGAACTCCCCTCCCTCACAGGGAGGGGGATTGCAGACGCTTCGCTTCCTGCCAAAGCGCTTCCAGCTCGTCGATATTCATATCTTTCAGAGGCTTGTCAGCTATCTCTTCCACGCAGCGAAAGCGGGCCTCGAATCGCCGCGAAGCCTCGCGCAGCGCGGTTTCCGGGTCGATATCGAGGCGGCGCGCGTAATTGACGACGCTGAACAGGAGATCGCCCAGTTCGGCCTCGCGGTCCGCGGCCGAAGAAGCGGCGTCGAGCTCGGCCAGCTCTTCGAGGATCTTGGCGCGCGGGCCGTCGGCATCGGGCCAGTCGAAGCCGATTCGGGCGGCGCGGCGCTGGAGCTTTTCGGCGCGCTTCAGCGCCGGCAGGGCCAAAGCGACGCCGGCGAGCGCGCTTTGATCCTCATCGCCGTGCCGTTCGGCCGCCTTCAGCGCTTCCCAGCCGGGGCTGTGGGCCTCGTCGCCGAAGATATGCGGATGGCGGCGCACCATCTTGGCGCAGATGGCGGCGATGACGTCATCGACATCGAAGGCGCCGATCTCTTCGGCCATGCGCGCATGATAGACGATCTGGAGCTGAAGATCGCCGAGCTCGTCCTTGAGATCGTCCATGTCGCCGCGGGCGATCGCGTCGGCGACCTCATAGGCTTCCTCGATCGTATAAGGCGCGATCGTCTCGAAGCTCTGGGCGCGGTCCCATTCGCAGCCGGTCTGCGGCTCGCGAAGGCGGCGCATGATCTCGACGAGGGCGGAGAGGGAGGCGGGGAAGCCGGTCACGAACAGCCTATCTCAAAGTGTGATAATATACATTATGTAAAATATAGACAGGGAGCCGGCGGGTTAGGAGGCCCCCCGCCCTGAATGCGCAAAGCGCTCACGGCTTCAGCACCAGCCATTGTCCCTGGACGCCCCAGCCCGACAATGACGACAGGAAGTTCATGCCGAGCACGTTCATCGGGCCGAACGCCTCGGACACCTCGACCGCCATGTCGTGGCGCTCGATCGTGCCGATCACCAATTTGTCGGCGCGGCCGCGCTCCGCGGTCACGACGCCGTTGGCGGTCTGCACCATCACCGGAAAGCCTCCGCCGGTCGCGACATGCGCGCGCCGCGCCGTCTGCACCGAAATGCTGGTGACGGTAGCGCCGCTGTCGATCAGGAAGCGCACCTTCTCGCCGTTCACCCGCCCGGTGACCCAGAAATGACCGTCGAATGACTTCCTGATCCGCAATTCCTTGCCAACCCGGACGACCTGGCCTTCGCCATTCGCCTCGGCGACGACGCGCTTGCCGAGCGCGATGAAATCGTCCTTCAGCGTGAACGCGACGAAGGCCGCCAGGAAGATCAGCACCCAGCCGGCGAACATCTTGAGACCGTGGCCGATCGGCACCCGCCGGACGAGCAAGGCGCTCACCACCAGGATGAGGCAGCCGATCAGGTAGACGAAGCTCAACGCCTGATCGCCGTCGCCCATCAAAGCGCGATCTCCATGCCGTCATAGGCCGGCTCGACGCCGTCGGGCAGCTCGGCCGTCAGCGTCTCATAATCCATCGTATTGTCCATATGGGTGAGGATTGCCCTTCCCGGCCGCAGCCGCTCGATCCATTCGAGCGATTGCTGGAGATGCGGGTGGGTCGGGTGCGGCCGGCGGCGCAGAGTATCGACGATCCAGAGGTCCACGCCCTGGAACGTAATCTCCATTTCCTCCGTCAAAGCGTTGAAATCAGTCGAATAAACTACCGTCTTCCCGCCCGCGTCGAAACGCAGGCCGGCGGTGCTGATCTCGCCATGCGGCTGGTCGACGGCCCGGATCGAGAGGCCGCCCAAATTCATGTGGTCGGGCAGCAGATTCGGCGTGACGACAGGCGGATAGCCGTCCTTTCCCAGGAAGGCGTAGGCGAAACGGAGCCTGAGGCTGTCGAGCGTCTCCTCACGGGCATAGCCCGCCACAGGCCGGCCGCGGCCATGATAGAGCTGCCGCAGGTCGTCGATGCCGTGGCAATGGTCGGCATGGTCGTGCGTCCAGATCACCGCCTCGACGTCGTTGACGTCAGCGTCGAGCAATTGCTCGCGCAGATCGGGCGTGGTGTCGACGAGGATCCGCACATTCTCCCAGATGACGAGGATGGAGACGCGGCGGCGGCGGTTCTTCGGATTGGCCGGGTCGCACTGCCCCCAGTCGTTGCCGACGCGCGGAACTCCCGAAGACGTGCCCGAGCCGAGGATGCGCACCTGCATCAGGCAGCCTTCGCGAACAGGGTCTGGAAGTTGGCCGACGTCTCGGCGGCGAGCGCTTCCACCGGCACGCTCCGCAGCCCGGCGAGGAAGCGCGCCGTATCCGCCACATAAGCGGGTTCGCACGGCCTGCCGCGATGCGGGACGGGGGCGAGGAAGGGCGAATCGGTCTCGACCAACAGGCGCTCGCCGGGGAGATCCTTCGCCGTCTCCTGCAAATCCCTGGCGTTCCTGAACGTCACGATCCCCGAGATGGAGATGTAGAGGCCGAGTTCCAGAGCCTTGCGCGCGAAATCGGCGCTGGCGGTGAAACAGTGGATCACGCCGGGAAAAGCCCCCTTCCCCATTTCCTCGGCGAGGATCGCGGCCGTATCCTCCTCCGCGTCGCGGGTATGGACGATGATCGGCAGGCCGGTCTCCCGCGCGGCGGCGATATGGGCGCGGAAGCTCGCCCGCTGCCGTGCGCGGTCGCTATGGTCGTAATAATAATCGAGGCCGCTCTCGCCGATGCCGACGACGCGCGGATGGCGCGCCCGCGCGACGAGGGTGGCGGTCTGGACGTCCGGGTGGGCGTCCGCCTCGTGCGGATGCACGCCGACCGAGGCCCAGACGTCGCTCTCCCGCTCCGCCACAGCGATGACGTCATCCCATTCGGACTGCCGCGTCGAGATGTTGAGCATCGCCGACACCCCGGCCGCGCGGGCGCGCGCCAGCACCGCCTGCTGGTCCTCGACCAGGCCCTTATAGTTCAGATGGCAATGGCTGTCGGTGAACATGCGCGCTCCCTAGGGTCCAAACTCGATCCCAGCAACGAGCGTGATCGTCCGGAGAGGTGCGCCGGGCAGGAGCGCGGCGCCGGCCGTAGCGGGACTACGGACAAGCCGCGCGACGCACTCGGCGCGCCTCTCCGGACGACCCCCTTCGGGGGCGGGCGTATTTTGGCCGGTGGCGGCGTCGCTCGTCGGGCGCGATGTCCCGCATCGCGCCCTCGCTCGCTCCTATCCACCGGCCAAAATACGCTCCGTCACGCCGCTGCTGGGATCGAGTTTGGACCCTAATGCATCCCGCAAACGGGTGGGAGCGGCTTTTCAGAGCACCATGATCCCCTTGCGCGGCTCGCGCGTGCCGAGCGTCTCCCCGGTCAACGGCGCCCCGGCCGCGAGCAGCGCCTGGCGCCGCCCGGCGGGGTTGGCGCTCCTTTGCACGTCCTCGAACGGAAGCAGATCGGCGAAGACGCGATGATCGAGGGCGCGGCGGACGAAGGCGGCGGTGCGCGGCCAGCGGGCGGCATCGGTCGCGAATCCGGCATAATCGGCGTTGCGGAAGAAGCTGGCGACGGCGATGTCGGCGAGGCCGATCTCGCCGAACAGCCACCCCTCGGCCGGCAGCTGGCCCTCGAGATAGTCGAGCGCCGCCGGCGCGTCCGTCGCAAGCGTCTTTTCAATGCGCGCCGCATCGCCCGGCTCGCCCCAGACGATCGGGTGAACGACGCGCTGATAGAAGAGGCCCCAGATGAAGACGTCGCCCAAACGGGTGTCGGCGAACTCCTCGAGCCAGCGGGCGCGGGCGCGGTCCGCGGCAGCCGCGGGCAGCAGCCTGTGGCCGGCATAATGCTCGTCCAGATAGGCGCAGATCACCGAGGAATCGCACAAGGTGAGATCGCCGGCGACCAGCACCGGGATCCGCCGGAGCGGGCTCAGCCGACCGAATTCCTGGCCGCCGTAGAAAGGCGTGATCGGGTCGATCTCATAGTCGACCCCCTTCAGCGCGAGGCAGGCGAGCACCTTGCGGACATAGGGGCTGACATAGGAGCCGACGATCCGGACCCGGTCAGCCATCGGCCGGGATCTCCAGCCGCGGAAAGATCGGCGTCGGCAGCGGCAGGGTGAAGCCGGAGGCGGCGAGCCGGGCGTAGCGGTCCGCATCCTCCAGCGAAGCGAAGTCCCTCTCCCCGGCCGGGACGCCCAGTTGGTCGAGCAGCCGCCCAGCTCCTTCAGGAATGATTGGCTGGATGGCTACGGCAAGATCCATAATCGCGACGTAAAGGGTCGCCAGCACCGCATTCATGCGTTCGGGATCGGTCTTGCGCAGGGCCCAAGGGGCCTGCGCGTCGATATATTGATTGCAGGCGAAGACGGCGCGCAGCCACGCCTCGATCCCCTGGCTGAGCTCGAGCCGGCCGAAATGGCCAGGTACATCCTCCGCGACGGTGCGCCGGACGAGGGCGAGGAGCTCGTCGTCCGCCGCCTCCCCCTTTCCGCCCACGGGCAGCACGCCGCCGCAATTCTTGGCGATGAAGGACAAGGTGCGCTGGGCGAGGTTGCCGAAGCTGTTGGCCAGGTCCGCATTGACCCGGGCGACGATCGCCTCGGGGCTGTAGCTGCCGTCCTGGCCGAAGGTGACGTCACGCAGCAGGAAGTAGCGCAGGGCGTCGACGCCGAAGGCCTCGCTCAGACCCTGCGGGTCGACGACGTTGCCGGCCGATTTCGACATCTTCTCGCCGCGAAGCAGGACGTGGCCGTGGCCGAACACCTGTTTCGGCAGCTCCAGGCCCGCCGACATCAGGAAGGCCGGCCAGTAGACGGCGTGGAAGCGGACCACGTCCTTGCCGATGACGTGGATATCGGCCGGCCAGAATCTCTTATAAGCCTCTGAATCCACGTCGGGATAGCCGACACCGGTCAGATAATTGGTGAGCGCGTCGAGCCAGACGTACATGACGTGGGTCTCGCTCCCCGGCACCCGCACGCCCCAGTCGAAGCTGGTGCGGGAGATGGAGAGATCGGCCAGGCCCCCTTCGACGAAGCGCAGCACCTCATTGCGCCGCGCCTCCGGACGGATGAAATCCGGATGGTCGCGATAATGGGCGAGCAACCGGTCCTGATAGGCGGAGAGCCGGAAGAACCAGCTCTCCTCGACCGTCCATTCGGCCAATGTGCCCTGGGGCGAGAGCTTCTCGCCCGTCTCGGCGACGACCAGCTCCTTCTCGTCGTAATAAGCTTCGTCGCGGACCGAGTACCAGCCTTCGTAGCGGCCGAGATAGATGTCGCCATTCTCTGCCATGGCCTGCCAGATCGCCTGGCTGGCGCGGTGATGACGGGGCTCGCTGGTCCGGATGAAGCGATCGAACGAGACCTGAAGTGTCTCATCCATCTGCCGGAAAAGAGAAGACATTTCGTCGGCGAGCGCGGCCGGTTCGACCCCCCTCTCCCGCGCCGCCTGCGCCATTTTGAGGCCGTGCTCATCGGTTCCCGTGAGGAAGAAGACGTCGCGTCCCATCAGCCGCTGAAAGCGGGCGACGGCATCGGTGGCGATCGCCTCATAGGCATGACCGATATGGGGCGGGCCGTTCGGATAGCTGATCGCGGTGGTGATGTAGAAAGGTTCAGCCATCCACTGTCTTCGGGGCAAGGGTCGCGAGGATCCCCGCCAGCTCGAACACCACGCTCTCCGGCTCGAGCGAGAGGGGCTTCGCGCTGGCGGCGAGGGCCTGCGCCCTTTCCCACAAGCGCAGCGCCTCGGCAAGCGCGGGCCCGCGCCGCGTTTTCGCCTCCGCGGCCACCACCGACGGTGCCCGGGCGAGGAAAGCCTCGTAGCGCGGCTGGGCGGATTTGAGGGCGAGGCTCTGCGCGAGCGCGCTGCGGCGGGCATTGGTCGGATCGCCCTTGCCGGCGAGCTCCGCCATCGCCCGGTCGAGCGCGGCGATGTCGAGGCCGCGAAAGGCGAGCGCCCGGCCGGGGCTGCCCTGCCCCGCCTCCCTCAGCGCCGCGATCTCGCTCTCCTCCGCCTCGGGTAGCGCCGCCCGCAGGGCTGACGTCATGGCGTCGTCGTCGAGCAGGGACAGGCGCAGCTGGCGGGTGCGCGAGCGGATGGTCGGCAGCAGCCGCTCGGTCGCGTGGCTGACGAGCAGGAACAGGCTGAAGGGCGGCGGCTCCTCCAGATTCTTGAGCAAGGCGTTGGCGGCGGCGCGTTCGAGATCGTCGATCGAGTCGATGACGACCACCCGCCAGGGCGACATCGACGAGGTCGTGGAGAACAGGCGGGACAGGCCGCGCACCTGGTCGACATTGATGCTGCGCGCCAATTCGCCGGTCGAACTGTTCTCCCGCGGCAGCCGCTCGAGGCGCATCAAATCCGGATGGCTGCCCGCGGCGACGAGGTGGGCGGCCTGATGGCCGTCCGGAATGTCGAGGCCGGGAAGGTCCACCCTTCCCTGGCCCTGCGCCAGCACGCGCAAGGCCGCCTTGGCCGCGAAGCTCGCCTTGCCGATCCCTTCCGGGCCGGAGATCAGCCAGGCATGGTGGAGGCGCCCGCTGTCGAGGCTCTCCCGAAACGCCGCAACCGCAGCGTCATGGCCGAAGAGGGGGATCATCCGAGGCACCCGTAAAAAGCCCCTCCCCTCGATGGGGAGGGGTTGGGGCGGGGTGCGGTTGGACGCAGGGCGGAGTGGGCCTCGGACCTCACCCCCACCCATGAGGCGCCATTAAGGTACCGTCCGGGGGACGGAACCAGGTGCCTCATTCCCCCATCGAGGGGGAGGAGTTGAGCTGGTGCGCGCCCGCTCACAGCAGGTCTACCAGCGCTTCGAGAAGACGCTTGGTCACGTCCTCCGCGCCCCCGCTCGCATCGATGCGCCGGTACCGCCCCGGCTCAGCCTCGGCGAGGGCCGCGAAGGCGGCGACGACGCAGTCGTGATAGGCGTCGCCCTTCGCTTCCATCCGGTCGGCGCCGCCGCGGGAATCGAGCCTTTCAGCCGCCACGCCCGAGGGAAGCTCGAGCAGCAGGGTCCGGTCGGGCAGGAAGCCGTGGCTGCCGATCTCGTGCAGCCGCCTGATCGCCTCCACACCGACGCCGCCCGCTTCGCCCTGATAGGCGATCGAGCTGTCGAGGAAGCGGTCGCAGAGCACCCAGGCGCCGCGCGCGAGCGCCGGCCTGATGGTCCTCGCCACATGGTCGGCGCGCGCGGCGGCGAAGAGCAGGGCTTCGGCCTCGGGCGTCCAGCGCTCCGTCTCACCTTCGAGCAGCAGCCCGCGGATCGCCTCGGCGCCGGGGCTGCCGCCGGGCTCGCGCGTCTCGACGATTTCGAGGCCGCGCGCGCGCAGCGCCTCGGCGAGGCGCCCGAGCTGGGTGGACTTGCCGACCCCCTCCCCGCCTTCCAGCGTGATGAAGCGGCCTTTCACCTTAGAGCAATGACGTCAGACCGACCCAGATCCGCCCGAAGAAACCGGCCTCGCCCACCGCCTTGTCGGCGACCAGCGGCATCGTCTGGGGCGGCGTGTCGGGCGTCGAGACGACGAGGTCGGCGACATGCTGGCCGGCGGCGATCGGCGCCTTGATCGGGCCGTTATAGACGACCTTGACCCGGATGTTCGCCGCGGTGCCCGCCGGCAGGGTGACGGCGAGGTTGCGCGGCGCCACCAGGCCGACGGCGCGCGCGCTGCCGAGCTGGACCTGGCCGTCGGCAACCTTCTGGCCCTGGCGGAAAAGCGGCTGCGACTTCCAGGCGCGGAAGCCCCATTCCATGAACTTCCGCGATTCTTCGATACGGCTGCCATAGGTCGGCAGGCCGGCGACGACCATGATCAGCCGCCGCCCGTTCTGCTCGGCCGAGCCGGTGAAGCCGTAGCCCGCCTCTTCGGTATGGCCGGTCTTGAGGCCGTCGGCGCCGGCGACGCTCCCGAGCAGGGGGTTGCGATTCTCCTGCGTGATCGGCTGGTTGCCGCCAAGCGTGCGGCCCCAGGTGAACGAGGTCTGGGTGTAGAATTGCTTGTAATAGTCCGGCGTCGTTTCGATAGTCGCCTGGGCGAGCTTCGCGAGATCGCGGGCGGTGACGTAGGTGATTGTATCCGGCCAGCCGTTCGAATTGCCGAAATTCGAATTGGTCATGCCGAGGCGCTTCGCCTCCTGGTTCATCAGCGCGGCCCAGGCGGGCTCGGTCCCGGCGAAGCATTCGGCGAGCACCACGCTCGCATCGTTGCCGGAAAGGGTGACGATGCCGTGAAGGAGATTCTCCACGCTCACCTGCTCGCCGGGCGAAAGGAACATGGTCGATCCCGCGGCGGGGCCGTGCCAATGCTGCCATGTCTCGGGGCGGACCTGGCACATTTCGCTCATCTTATGCTCGCCGCGCTTGATCATGTTGAAGGCGAGGTGGACGGTCATCATCTTCGCCATCGACGCCGGCGGCATCCGCACGTCGGCATCCTTGGCGTAGAGGGTTGCGCCCGACGACAGGTCGATCATGAAGGCGACCTTGGCGGCCGTGTCGAAGGGCGGCGCGGCGGCGGCGGCCGGGATCGAGAGGGCGGCGGTGGAAATTAGAAATATCAGGCTCTTGCGCATCGTTACCCCGGATTGTTCTGAGCTGCGGGCGGGGCGTTGGGCCCCTTCCCTTTCTCCTTAGCCATTCGCCCGCCGCCGCGCCACCGGCTTCAGCGTGCGCGATCGCCCGATCAACGGGCGATCGCGTCGGCGAGGAGGCCGACGGACAGCGCGTAGAAGTTCGAGCAATTGTAATCGAGAATGACGCGGTAATTGGTGGTGAGGAGATAGGCGGGGGCGCCCTGCCCGTCGGGCTCCAGCAAAGAGGCCATCTCGCTGTCGCGCGGCCAGGGCGCGCCGTTGGAGACGATTCCCAGGCGCCGCCACTCCGCGACGCTCAGCCAGCGGCTGTGGCGGTCGTGCACGCGCGGGCAGCGCGGTGCCACCAGCCGGCCCCTGATCGCGTTCCGGTCGAGCCCGGCGGGAACGGTGACCGAAAGCCCCCAGGGCACGCCCGCCCGCCAGCCGGCATTGCTCAGATAATTGGCGATCGAGGCGAGCGCGTCGGGCGCGCTGCGCCAGATGTCGGAGCGGCCGTCGCCGTCGGCGTCGACGGCGACGCGGAGCCAGACCGACGGCAGGAACTGGGGATAGCCGGTGGCGCCCGCCCAGCTCCCCTTGAGCCGGCTGCGCGGCACGCCGCGGTCGATCATCTTCAAGCCGGCGATGAACTCGTCGGCGAAGAGCTGGCGGCGGCGCCCTTCATAAGCGAGGGTGGCCAGCGAGCCGAGCAGGTCGAAATTGCCGGTGACGGCGCCATAGCTGGTCTCGTGGCCCCAGATGGCGACGAGGATCGACGGCGTGACGCCGTAGCGGCGGCCGATCTCCATCAGCCGAGTATGGTTTTCGGCGTAGCGCCCCCGGCCGCCGGCGATCAGCGCCGACGTGACGTGCTGGGCGCGGTAAGGCGCGAAGGGCGGTGTCGCGCTGCTGCCGGCGGTGCCGCCGGGCTGGGCCTGGTCGAGCTCGACGACGCGCCGGCTGAAGGAGAGGGTCGGCAGGACATTGTCCACCGTCTCCCGGCTGACCCCGGCGGCGAGCGCCTGGGCGCGAATCTGCGGCAGCCAGGCCTGGAATCCCTCTTCGCTGAGCCCGGCCGGTTGGGCCGACGCCCCTCCCCCACCGGCCACGGCCAAAGCGGCCAGAAAAGCCGCCGCCAACACGCGAATCACCCCTGTACGCAAAACACCCTCCACTCTCGGACCCTGATGCCACAGCGCCGCCGCCGTGCGAATCTCCATTCGGCGCACGGCTTGCACCATCGGCCCCGCGAAGCTTAGAGCGGCACCCATCTTGGACAGGTGGCCGAGTGGTTTAAGGCAGCGGTCTTGAAAACCGCCGTGGGTTCACGCCCACCGTGGGTTCGAATCCCACCCTGTCCGCCATTTGCTTTTGATATTTCACGATAATTTGCAGGAAATGCGGGGCCTTCCCTTAAAGGCTCCCCCATAGCGAGTGGCCTCCCGGATGGCGCCCGCAGGTTATTGGCCGGATACTAGTGCCGTGCTCGGTGATGAGTTAATTTCGCCGTCTGGAATGAAGGAGAACGAGAGTGGGAAAAGGGCGAACCAGCGTAGCCCTCCTAGTGCTCCTCCCCGCTCTGCTTGCTTCAGGAGAAGCCGACGCTGCGGAATGGCGCCTCACCACAATAATGGACACCGACAAGTCCATTGGATACGCCGTGGTCGCGGTGGACGCTTCCACAATCCAGCGATCGGTCCCATCGGTTAGGTTCTGGGAATACACGATCTGGGAACGGCCCCAATTCGGGCACGACAGCACCAAAACGCTCCGGTCCGCGCAATGCGACGACCATTCCTACGAGGAACTGCAGGTGACATATTACAGCGGCCAGAATGTTGGGAGGTCTGGCGAGCCACGACCCCGCGCCTACGCCGTACCGGGGACAACATTGTTCCACACTATCGACGTGGCGTGCGGAAATGCGCCTTTCCTGACTGAGGGGTTGGATGACCCTCATGAATTCGCGCAGCGCATCTTTGCGTCCCTGCACCGAGTACATTCCCAACCGCGCCGCTCGCCCGCGCCCCGTAAAAAGCGAGTTCACCTGCGCTAACGCAGCCGACCATCCTATGATCGTTCCACCGGCTGCCGGTGTCATACCGAGGATCCGGACAAGGAATGCCGATAGGTCGCGAAGGTATCGCGCTGCAAACTGTCCTCTCTGCAGCTCTGCGAGCGTTTTCAGCGCGGCCAGAACGTGATCCCGCTTGCTGCGGACTAGATGGTTTGCCGCCGTGCTCGAATGTCCTCCATGAGCACAATAAGCTGCGAGGGCCAGATTGCGCCCTTATCCGTAGCTCTGGCGATACGCTCATCAACGTGCTTCGCCGACGCAGGGCTCCCGCCCAGCGCAGAGTAAGCGTCCAGCATGGCCGCGATTATGTCCTCGACCTTTCTGTGGTGTGCACTGAGCTTCGGGTAGAAGAACGGGAAAGAAATCAAAGACCAAGCCGTTCCCAAGATCGTGAAGGCGAGAATGATCCCAGCCAGCCAGTTCATTGCCACGTTGCCGTTGCCAATCCAGAATAGCGATCCTGCTATGGCACAGCCGATCAACAAGCTGAGAACGTTGTTGAGTAGCCACCGGAGCAGGATCGGCAGTTTTTTCTTCACAATGGGCTGAACCTCATCGGCGAAGGCGAGCATCTCCGACGCGATCAGCATGTCCACAAGGATGCGATCTAGGGCCTCTACGCGATAGGGCAGACGCAGGTATGAAGCCGCGGAGTCTTGAACGCCTTGCACCGGAATATACGGTTCCAGCCTCTTCTTTCCGGCCAGTCGCACGCTGCCTTGATGGTACCAGAACTTGCGCTTTGCCTCTGCTTCCTCGTCACTGCCGATACGCCATGCGTCGTCGTTTACAGAGAGCATGATTTCCTCAACAACATCCAAACCTTGGTTCAAGCGCCAGCATTGATCGCCAGAATCAGTCTTCTTCGGCTCGTCCGCGACCGCGCGGACCAAGGGACCGTATGAGTAGTCGTTCGCAAGGAAGTGTTGGCTCAGCAGCTTTCCGAACTGCTTCGATTCATCCTGATCCCGGGTGTCGTCATCGTCATCAGTCATGCTCCGCCCCCTCCGACCGATACTGACGACGAAGCCAAATACGTCAAGGGACACGGCGGAAAGTCTGTAACTGGTGGAAAGCGGACATCGACCGGCATGGCCGGGGTTCTTGTCGCCGCCCATCCTGCAGCGTCGCTCCCTTTGACGTGCAGTAGCTCCGCGTCAGCGGCACCTCCGGGCGGCGGTCTGGGAGTGGACAGGCGGCGGCGGAAAGTCGAAGGAAATCTCATTCTTCACCGCTAGCCGAGGCCTTGATGTCCGAAACCCGTATCGTTCCCTTCGACTGGGCGGATCCGTTCGCGCTCGATGCGCAGCTGTCGGACGAAGAGCGGCTCGTGCGCGACACGGCCGAAGCCTATGCGCAGGAGAAGTTGCAGCCGCGGGTGACCTCCGCTTTCCTCGACGAGCGCTTCGACCGCGAGATCATGGATGAAATGGGCGCGCTCGGCCTGCTCGGCGCCACCATTCCGCACGAATATGGCGGCGCCGGCCTTAATTACGTGAGCTACGGCCTGGTCGCGCGGGCGGTGGAGCGGGTCGACAGCGGCTATCGCTCGGCCATGTCGGTGCAATCCTCGCTCGTCATGTATCCGATCCATGCCTACGGCTCGGAGACGCAGCGGACGAAATACCTGCCGAAGCTGGCGACCGGAGAATGGATCGGCTGCTTCGGGCTGACCGAGCCGGATGCGGGCTCGGACCCCGGATCGATGCGGACGCGGGCCGAGAAGGTCGACGGCGGCTACCGCCTCACCGGCTCCAAGATGTGGATCACCAATTCGCCGATTGCCGACCTGTTCGTCGTCTGGGCGAAGTCGGAGGCGCATGGCGGCGCGATCCGCGGCTTCGTCCTCGAAAAGGGCATGGCCGGCCTGTCGGCGCCGAAGATCGGCCAGAAATTGTCGCTGCGCGCCTCGATCACCGGCGAGATCGTGATGGATGGCGTCGAGGTGCCGGAGGAGAATCTGTTCCCCGAAATCAGCGGTCTCAAGGGGCCGTTCGGCTGCCTCAACCGCGCCCGCTACGGCATCGCCTGGGGCGCGATGGGCGCGGCCGAAGCCTGCTTCCAGGCCGCCCGCACCTACACGCTCGACCGCAAGCAGTTCGGCCGGCCGCTGGCGGCGACCCATCTCGTCCAGCTCAAGCTAGCCAACATGGCGACCTAGATCGCGCTCGGCCTGCAGGCGGCGCTGCGGGTCGGCCGGCGGATGGATGAGGGCGAGCTGATCCCGGAGACGATCAGCCTGATCAAGCGCAACAATGTCGGCAAGGCGCTCGACATCGCCCGG
>JAQGLF010000084.1 GCA_028293025.1 Alphaproteobacteria bacterium | reverse complement strand
GTCAGCCCGCACGGCCACACCGACCCCGCCTGGTTCGCCACCGACGCGGCCTGGAGCAACCCGGCCGAATTGCTTCTCGCGCCGGACCATTATCTGTTCCGTATGCTCTACAGCCAGGGCATCGCGCTCGAAGCGCTCGGCGTCGGCGCCCGTGGCCGCGCCTCGTCGGCCGATCCGCGCGAAGCCTGGCGCCTGTTCGCCTCCCATTATCAGCTGTTCCGCGGCACCCCGTCGCGGCTCTGGCTCGATCATGTCTTCGCCGAAATTTTCGGTCTCGACGTCGTCCTCGAGGCGGCGACCGCCGACCATTATTACGACCGGATCGCGGCGTCGCTGGCGACGCCCGCCTTCCGCCCGCGCGCCTTGTTCGACCGGTTCAACATCGAGCTGCTCGCCACCACCGAGGGGCCGCATGAGGACCTCGCGCATCATGCCGCGATCCGCGCGTCGGGGTGGAAGGGGAGGGTCGTCACCACCTATCGGCCCGATGCGGTGATCGACGCCGAGCATGAGGATTTCGCCGCCGCGCTGGCGCGTTTCGCCGAGCTGACCGGCGAGGATGTGCAGAGCTGGAACGGCTATCTCGCCGCCCACCGCAAGCGGCGCGCCGATTTCCGCGCCGCCGGCGCCACGGCGACCGATCACGGCCACCCGACCGCGCTGACCGCGGACCTGCCGCCGGCCGAGGCGGAGGCCCTGTTCCACCGCATCGTCCGCGGTGAATGGAGCGCCGAGGATGCCGAGCTTTTCCGCGCCCAGATGCTGACCGAGATGGCGGCGATGAGCGTCGAGGACGGGATGGTGATGCAGATCCATCCCGGTGCTTTCCGCAACCACAATCGCTGGCTGCATTCGGCCTATGGCCGCGACAAGGGGGCCGACATCCCGACGCGCACCGATTACGTCCGGTCGCTCAAGCCGCTGCTCGACCGCTTCGGCAACGAGCCGGGGCTGGCGATCATCCTCTTCACGCTCGACGAGAGCGCCTATGCGCGCGAGCTGGCGCCGCTCGCCGGCCATTATCCCTGCCTGAAGCTTGGCCCCGCCTGGTGGTTTCACGACAGCCCGGAAGGGATGCGCCGCTTCCGCGAGATGACCACCGAGACGGCGGGCTTCTACAACAGTGTCGGCTTCAACGACGACACGCGCGCCTTCCTGTCGATCCCGGCGCGGCACGACGTCGCCCGCCGCGTCGACTGCGCCTTCCTCGCCCGCCTCGTCGCCGAAGGGCGGCTCGAGGATTGGGAAGCCGCCGATCTCGCCCACGATCTCACCTACGGCCTCGTCCGTCGCGCCTATCGTCTCGACCAGGCGCAGGCGGAAGCGGCCTGATGTCTAGGGTCCGGATCCTAGTGTTCCCACCATGCCGGACGACTTTACACCTTTGCCTTGCACGGAGACCTTGATGCTCGAACGAACCTGTCACGCCGCGCATCCCGACCTGATGGAATGCGTCTCGAACGAGCAATTGCGCGACCGCTCCCTGATCCACACGGCGGCGCCGGGCGATAGCGCCGCCTCGGGCTCATCCGATTACGTCGACGGCCATATCCTTGCCGCCGCCGGCGGCCGGCTGGCCCGCTGATGGCCGCGATCACCTGCTTCGGCGAGATCCTCCTGCGGATGACCGCGCCGGGGCGCGAGCTGCTGCTGCAGAAGCCGCATCTCGACGTCTATGTCGCCGGCGCCGAAGCCAATGTCGGCGTCGGCCTCGCCAATCTCGGCCATGAGGTGAAGATGGTCAGCCGGCTGCCGGGCAACGCGCTCGGTCAGGCGGCGGTCGACGCGCTGCGGCGCCACGGCGTCGACGTCGCCGGGATCGCGCGGACGCCGGGGCGGATGGGCCTCTATTTCCTGACCCAGGGCGCCGGCCTTCGCGCCTCGGAGATCTTCTACGACCGGCAGGACAGCAGCTTCGCGCGCGCCGGGCCCGGCGACTTCGACTGGGACGGGTTGCTGCAGGACGTCGACCTCCTCCATCTCTCCGGCATCACGCCGGCGCTCGGCCCGCGCTCGGCCGAAGCCGCGGTCGAGGCCGCCGAGGCGGCGGCCCAGCGCGGCATTCCGATTTCGTTCGACGGCAATTACCGCGCGCAGCTCTGGGAGAGCTGGGACAGCGACCCGAAGGATATTCTCACCCGCCTGGTTTCGAAGGCGCGGATCCTGTTCGGCAACCATCGCGACATCTCGCTGCTGCTCGGCGAGACCTTCAGCGGCGAAGGCGCCGACCGCCGCCGCGAGGCGGCCGAAGCGGCCTTCGGCGCCTTTCCGAACCTCGCGATGATCGCCTCGACCGCGCGCCACGTCGAGGATGCCGACCGCCACCGCATCGCGGCGCGGATCGACACGCCCGACGGGATTGCCCAGACCGAGGAGGTGCTCGTCGCCGGGATCGTCGACCGGATCGGCGCGGGCGACGCCTTTGCGGCGGGCGTGCTCCACGGTATCCGCACCGGCCGCGATCTCGACTGGACGGTCCGCTCGGGCCTCGCGCTCACCTGCCTCAAACATTCGCTGCCGGGCGACTTCAGCCTGTTCGGGCCGGAGGAGATCGAAGCGTATATGGCGGGCGGGCTGGACGTCCGCCGCTGATCGGGCGACGCCACCGCTCTCAATTCGTCGTAAAAAAATAACGGTTCACCGCTGGACGGATTGTTGCGGATCGGGCATGATCGAGTCACTCAAGGGAGTGGCGAGATGCGTGGCTGGCTGGTTCGAGTCGCTTTCATGCTTCCGCTTCTGGGCGCGATCACCGCCTCCGCCGACACGCCTCCCAGCCTGCTTGTCGCCCAGCCGGTCAGCGACGCGGGTTCGATCGTCCGCTACACCCTGCGCTTCTCCGAACCGATGGCGCCGATCGGCGGCCAGGCCGAGGCGCCGATCAAGATGACCTGCGCCGTCGGCGGTGCCGGCCGCTGGGTCGATCAGACCACCTATGTCTGGGAATTCGAACATCCCCTGCCGGGCGGCATCTCCTGCACGGCGGCGGTCAGGGACGGGCTCAAGACGCTCTCCGGCCACGCGCTGCCCGATACGCGTTCCTTCCTGATCGACACCGGCGGACCCTTCGTCCGGGCGGTGCTGCCGGGAAGCGGCAGCGACGAGATCGAGGAGGACCAGGCCTTCTTCGTCGCGGCCAACGGGCCGGTCGACCGCGCCTCTGTCGCCGCCGGCGCCTATTGCGCGGTCGACGGCATCGGCGAGCGCATCGCCGTCGACCTGCTGCCGGCGGACACGGCCGAGCGCGTCCTCGACAAGATCGACCAATGGGAAAGGCGCAATTTCCTTCAGACCGCCGGCCTTCCCGGCGACCTGCCCGAGGCGGGGAAGGACCGCGCCGCCGCCCTCGCCAACGTGGTCGCGCTCAAATGCCGCCGGCCGCTGCCGCCGGGACGCGACATGGCGCTGGTCTGGGCGGGCTCGATCCGCGCGCCCTCGGGCCGCCCCGCGGGCGAGGACAAGCGTCTCGATTATACGGTGCGCAAGGAGTTCAGCGCCAAGCTGACCTGCTCGCGGGTCAACGCCCAGGCCGGCTGCGATCCGGTCGAGGCGATCAAGGTCGAGTTCACCGCGCCGGTGCCCCGCGCGCAGGCGCTGGCGGCGCGGCTCGACATCGGCGGCGGCAGGCAGCTGAAGCCGATCGACGAAGGGCATGGCGCGACGCTCTCGGACATCAAGTTCAAGCCGCCGGTGCCGCCCGCGATCACCGCCCGGCTGCTCCTCCCGCCGGACCTGCACGACGAGAGCGGCCGTCCGCTCGCCAATGCCCGCCGCTTCCCGCTCGACGTCGCCATCGCCGAGGCGCCGCCTCTGGTGAAGTTCGCCGCGCCCTTCGGCATCCTCGAAGCGAAGCAGGGCGGGGTGCTGCCGGCGACGGTTCGCGGCGTCGAACCGTCGCTGCGGCAAGTGGTGAGCGGCGTCGTCGGCGGCACGGCGCGGATCGAGGCCGACGACGGCGCCATCGCCGATTGGGTGCGGCGGGTGATCAAGGCGCAGGACGACGATTTCCGTGAGGAAGGGACGGACAAGAAGAAGGTCACCGTCAACCATACCGGCGACACTTCACTGCTCGGCCATGGCGGCGGCGTGCGGCCGGCGCGTCTCGTCCTGCCCGCCGGCGGCCGCCAGTTCGAAGTGGTCGGAATCCCGCTGCCCCGGCCCGGCTTCTACGTCGTCGAGCTGGCGAGCCCGGTGCTCGGCCGCGCGTTGCTGGGGCGTCCCGCCACCCGCTACGTCGATGCCGCCGCCCTCGTCACGGACATGGCGGTGCATTTCAAATGGGGTCGGGGCGCCTCGCTCGTCTGGGTGACGTCGCTCGACGACGGCGCCCCCGTCGGCGGCGCCAGCATACGCGTCACCGACAGCTGCACGGGCAGGTTCCTCGCCTCGGGCACCACCGACCGCTTCGGCCGGCTGATGGTGCAGAGTGGGCTGCCGGAACCGTCCACCGCCTCGCGCTGCGAGGGCGAGGAGGATGCGGCGCATCCGCTGATGGTGTCGGCGCGCAAGAGCGGCGACTTCTCCTTCGCGCTGACCAATTGGGGCGATGGGATCAGGCCGTTCGACTTCGACCTACCCTACGGATGGCAGGCGCCGGTGTCGATGCTGCGCAGCATTTTCGACCGTAGCCTGCTGCGCGCCGGCGAGACCGTGCACATGAAGCACGTCTACCGGATGCCGACGCCGTCCGGCTACCGCTCGGGCGGCGCCGCGACCGGCACGCTCGTCCTTCAGCATCGCGGCTCGGACACCAAATTCGAGCTGCCGCTGACGCTCGATGCCGGCGGCATCGGCGAGACCGAGTGGACGCCGCCCAGGGGCAGCCCGATGGGAGATTACGACGTCAGCGCCAGGCTCGGCGACAAGAGCATCGACACCGGCCAATCGATCCGCGTCGACGAATATCGGCTGCCGACGATGCGGGCGAGCGTCAGCGGACCCAAGCAGAAGCAGGTGCGCCCGAAGCAGGTGCCGATCGACCTTTATGTCGGCTATCTCTCCGGCGGCGGCTCGGCGCGCGCACCGGTCAAATTGCGCACCGCCTTCGACACGTTCAGCGACGATCCCGACGGCTGGGACGGCTGGACCTTCGGCGGCAGCGCGGTGCGCGAAGGCACGGTGCCGCTCGACGCGGACAATGAGGATGCCAACCGTCCGCAATTGCCGGAGGCGTCGACCACCCCGCTGACCCTCGACGCCCACGGCGCGCTTAGGACCAATGTCGACGTGCCGGCGCTGCAGGACGCGGCGCGGATGATCGTCGAGATGGACTATCAGGACGCGGATGGCGAGACGCTGACCGCCTCCTCCAGCATCCGCATCTACACCTCCGGCGTCCGCCTCGGCATCAAGCCCGACGGCTGGCTGCAGCGCTCGGGCGACATGCGGCTCAAGGTCGCCGCCTTGGGCCTCGACGGCAAGCCGATCCGCGGCCAGAGCGTCCACGTCGCGCTCTACACGCGCGAGATCCTGTCGGCGCGGCGGCGGCTGATCGGCGGCTTCTACGCCTTCGACAACAGCGCGAAGACGACGAAGATCGGCGCGAGCTGCGCGCCCGTCACCGACTCCCACGGCATGGCCGAATGCCGCCTCGATCCGGGCGTCTCGGGCGAGGTCATCGCCGTCGCCACCACCGAGGATGCCGACGGCAACGAGGCACGCGCGGTCACGTCCACCTATCTCGCCGGCGACGACGAATGGTGGTTCGGCGGCGACAATGGCGACCGGATGGACATCGTCCCCGACGCCAAGACCTATCATGCCGGCGATACCGCCCATGTGCAGGTGCGCATGCCCTTCCGCAGCGCCACTGCGCTCGTCACGGTCGAGCGGGAAGGGGTGCTTTCCTCCTTCGTCACGACGCTGTCGGGCAAGGATCCGGTGGTCGCGGTGCCGCTCGACGGCAGCTATGCGCCGGACGTCTTCATCTCGGTGATGGCGGTGCGGGGCCGGATCGCCGGCTGGCGATTGTGGGTCGCCGATTTCGCGCGGCGCTGGCATCTGCCTTTCTTCCAGGACGCCGCTTACCCGACCGCCACCGTCGACCTCGCCAAGCCGAGCTACCGGATCGGCATCGCCAAGATCCGGGTGGGCTGGGAAGCGCACGAACTGCACGTCGCCGTCCACGCCGAGCGCGAAAGCTATCATGTCCGCGACCAGGCGCGGGTCGCCGTCCGGGTGCTCGGCCCCGACGGGCGGCCGCCGCAATCGGCGGAGATCGCTTTCGCCGCGGTCGACGAGGCCCTGCTGCAGCTCTCGCCGAACGACAGCTGGAAATTGCTCGACGCGATGATGGACGAAAGGCCGCTCTCGGTCCTCACCTCGACGGCGCAGATGCAGGTGGTCGGCAAGCGTCATTATGGCCGCAAGGCCCTGGCGACCGGCGGCGGCGGTGGCGGCGATTTGTCGGCGCTGACTCGCGCCGATTTCCGGCCGGTCCTGCTGTGGCGCGGACGGGTGCCGCTCGATGCACAGGGGCGCGCCTTGCTGACGGTGCCGCTGGCGGACTCGCTCTCCTCCTACAAGCTGGTCGCGGTCGCGACGGCCGGCGGCGACCTGTTCGGCACCGGCAGCACTTCGATCCGCACCGTGCAGGATCTCACCCTCTATTCGGGCGTGCCGCCGCTGGTCCGCTCGGGCGATTATTTCGGCGCGACCTTCACTTTGCGCAACGGCACCGACCATCCGATGAACGTCACCGCGACGGTCGACCTGCAGCCCGCGGTCGCGCGCGGCAGCGCGCTCAATGTCACCATTCCGCCAGGCGGCGCGGTGCCGGTGACGTGGCGGCTGACGGCGCCGGAGGGCGTCGACAAATTGCACTGGACCGTCTCCGCCCGCTCGTCCGACGGCCGCTCCACCGACCGGATCGCGGTCGACGAGCAAATCGTGCCGGCGGTGCCGGAGGAGGTCTGGGCCGCCACCTATCTGCGCATCGACGGTGGCGCATCGCTGCCGGTGGCCGCGCCG
>JAQGLF010000056.1 GCA_028293025.1 Alphaproteobacteria bacterium | reverse complement strand
GCGAGGCTCTCGATGCCGGTGTCGGCGGGATCGCAGGCCAGCGAACGCCAGTTCGGATTCTCGGCGGTCATGATCCGCTCGATCGAGCACATCCGCTCGTCGAGCCGCCGCGCGAGGGCGTTCATTTCGTCGAGCAATTTCTCGTCCTCGCCGGTCAGCGTCGCCGATTTTTTCCACTGGGTCACATAATGGAAGACCAGCCAGGGCAGGCCGATGAACAGCATGCCGACGATGACGATGGGGATGATGGTCTCTTCCATCGCCTCAGCCTTCCTTGCCGGTGTTGAGCCTGGCCTTGAGCGCCTCGAGCTCGGCATCGACCTTCTCGGAATTCTTCAGCTCGTTGATCTCCTCCTCGAGCGTCTTGGGCGGGGCGCCGAGCGCCAGCGCGTCGGCGCGGCCCTCGGCGAGATCGGCATGGCGCTCCAGCACGTCGAAGCGCGAGAAGGCCTCGTCGACCTTGGGACCGGCATAGATCTCCCGCATCCGCGCCCGCTGGTTGGCGCTCTCCAGCCGCGACTGGATCGCATTCTGGCGGGTCCGCGCCTCGCGCAACTTGCCCTGGAGCTTGGCGATGTCGGCCTCCGACGCGCGCAACGCATCGTCCAGCACCTCGATCTCGGCCTTGAGGCCGTCGGCCATGTCGGCCGCCTTCTGCTTCTCGACCAACGCCGCCTTGGCCAGATCCTCGCGGCCCTTGCTCACCGCCAGCTCCGCCTTCTCGACCCATCTCTCCTGAAGCCGCTCCAGACGCGAAATCTGACGGCGCATCTCCTTCTGGTCCGCAATCGTCCGCGCCGCCGACGCCCGAACCTCCACCAGAGTCTCCTCCATCTCGAGGATGATCATCCGGATCATCTTCGCCGGATCCTCCGCCTTGTCCAAAAGATCCGCGAAATTCGCCGCGACAATGTCGCGCGTCCGGGAAAATATGCTCATCCAATCACTCCTTCACACATTGGGGGGCGGCTGAGGCCGGAAAGCTGCCCGGGGGCAGGCGCTTCCCGGCCCGCCCGTCAGGCCGCAGCCTGACTCGAAAGCTGCGCTGCGACAAGCCCGGCCGGCGCCGCGGCCATGGACCGGGGCATCGCCTCCGCCCGCACCGGCCCGACGGCGGCGCCGACGGCGATGACGGTGAGGAGGGCGGCGCCGAAGCCTGCCGCCATGCTCTGTCCGATCTTGCTCATCACGATCATATCGTCCTCCCTGAACCCGACTTTCCCCGCCTCGCGGCGGAACGGGCTGCTTCTGCGACTTTCTCTACAAGAGCCGTGCCAAAATACGGGAATGGCGGAAAACAGCCGAATCCCGATCTATCGGCTCGGCCTCCTCCCGATTTGCCTTGCCAAGCCATGGGAAGATATCCCAATATTTGGCAATGGAGCGCAACACCCAGCTGGTCGGCCAATCCTCCTCCTTCCTCGACGCGGTCGAGCGGGCGAGCCGGGCCGCGCCGCTCGACCGTCCCGTGCTGGTCATCGGCGAGCGCGGCACCGGCAAGGAGCTGATCGCCGAGCGCCTCCACCACCTCTCGTCGCGCTGGGACGGGCCGCTGGTCGCGATGAACTGCGCGGCATTGCCCGAGACCCTGATCGAGGCCGAATTGTTCGGGCATGAGGCGGGCGCCTTTACCGGCGCCACCAAGTCCCGCGCCGGCCGCTTCGAGGAAGCCGATGGCGGCACCCTGTTCCTCGACGAGCTGGCGACTTTGTCGCAGGCGGCGCAGGAGCGGCTGCTGCGGGTGGTCGAATATGGCGAGGTCACCCGCATCGGCGCCTCGCGCCCGACCCAGGTCGACGTCCGCATCGTCGCCGCGACCAACGAGGATCTGCCGCGGCTCGCCGAGCGCCAGCGCTTCCGCGCCGATTTGCTCGACCGCCTGTCCTTCGAGGTCGTGACCCTGCCGCCGCTCCGCCACCGCAGCTCGGACATCCCGGTTCTCGCCGACCATTTCGCCCGTCGCATGGCGCTGGAGCTCGAATGGGAGAGCTGGCCCGGCTTCAGCACGACCGCCCAGAACAAGCTGCTCGAATATACCTGGCCGGGCAATGTCCGCGAGCTTCGCAACGTGGTCGAGCGCGCCGTCTATCGCTGGGAGACCCCGGAGCGGCCGATCGACGTGCTCCAGTTCGATCCGTTCGAATCGCCCTGGCGCCCGCAACCGGTCGGCATCGAGAGCCGCGCCGTGCCGGAGGCGACCGCCGAAGCCGGCGAGGCGGCGGCCGTGGCGGCCGGCCACGATCCGGTGAGCTGCGCCGACTTCCGCCTGGCCGTCGCCGAATATGAGAAGGCCATCCTCGCCGCGGCCCTCGACCGGTGCCGCTGGAACCAGCGCGCCGCGGCCACCGCGCTCGCTCTCACCTACGATCAATTGCGTCACGCGATGAAGCGCCACAGCCTGATGGCGTGATTCGCAAAATTCTGTTATGCTCCCGAGTCCAAGGGAGGACTTGGACCATGAAAATCGGCAGAACCCTGATCGCGGCGGCGCTGGCAGCGTCCGCCGTTCCCGCCGTCGCGGCCGTCACCGTGCTCGGCAGCACCTCCGCTCGTCTCTGCTTCGAAGCCGCGGATGCGCGGCTGACGCCGTCGCGGGAAAGCATCAACCGCTGCGACCAGGCGCTGCGCGAGGACAATTTGTCGGACTACGACTCCGTCGCCACTTACGTGAACCGCGGCATCCTCAGGCTGAGGATGGGCAGTTACGACATTGCGATCGCCGATTTCGACACCGCCCTCGGCCGCGATCCCGACCAGCCCGAAGCCTATCTCAACAAGGGCATCGCTTTGCTTCGCAAGCCGGACGGCTGGGCGCAGGCCGTGCCCCTGTTCGATACCGCGCTCGCCAAGCGGACACGCCGGCCGGCTCTGGCTTATTATGGCCGCGGCGTCGCCAACGAGCTCGGCGGCCACGTCAAGGAGGCCTATCTCGACTATCGCGAGGCGAGCCGGATCGAGCCTCGGTGGCGCGACCCGCAGGTCGAGCTGACCCGCTTCACGGTCCGGGCGCCCTGAACGCCTGAGATCCTGACCGGAGATCGATCCGGGCCGGCGGCGCAGGCCCCCCGGCTCGGGCGGTCGGGCCGGGGCACTCGGCTCGTCCCGCGCTGGCGAAATCGCGCAGCCCTTGTCCTCGCCATGCGTTCGGCGGGCATAAGAGGAGGAGGCGCGCGATGGCGTTCACATTGCCGGACCTGCCGTTCGACCGGCAGGCCCTGGAGCCGCACATGTCGGGCGAGACGCTCGACTATCACCACGGCAAGCACCACAAGGCCTATGTCGACAAGGTCAATGCGGCCGTCGCGGAAAAGGCGCTCGGCGGGGCGTCGCTCAGCCAGGTGATCCGCGCCGCCGCCGAGCAGGGCGATACGGGCCTGTTCGACAATGCCGGCCAGTTCTGGAACCACAATTTCTTCTGGCAATGCCTCGCGCCGCCGGCCGGGCAGAGGCCGACCGGCAAGCTCGCCGAGCTGATCGACGCGGCCTTCGGCTCGACCGACCGGATGCTGGCGAAGCTCAAGGAAGGAAGCGGTCGGCCATTTCGCCAGCGGCTGGGCCTGGCTGGTCCTCGACGGCGCCGCGCTGAAGATCGCCTCGCTCCACGACGGCGACACCCCGGTCGCGCATGACGGGATGCAGCCGCTGCTGACGATCGATCTCTGGGAACATGCTTATTATATCGACTATCGCAACGAACGGCCGGTCTTCGTCGACGCCCTGCTCGCCAATCTCGTCAACTGGGAGTTCGTCGCCCAGAACCTCGACGGCGGCGGCATCCGGCGAGCCGACCAGCAGGGCTGACGGCCCCCGCCCGGATCAGCTCTTCAGCCGGTAGCCGGTGCGGAAGATCCAGGCGATTACGGCCAGGCAGAGCGCGCAGAAGCCGAGGGTGAGCAGCAGGCTCAAGCCCACCGGCACGTCGGCCTTGCCGTAGAAGCTCCAGCGAAAGCCGCTGATCAGATAGACGATCGGGTTGAACAGGGTCACCGTCCGCCACGGCTGCGGCAGCATGTCGACCGAATAGAAGGCGCCGCCGAGGAAGGTGAGGGGGGTGATGACCAGCATCGGGATCGACTGGATCTGCTCGAAATTCTTCGCCCAGATGCCGATGATGAAGCCGAACAGGCTGAAGGCCAAAGCCACCAGCACCAGGAAGGCCACCATCCAGAAGGGGTGGAGGATGTGGATCGGCACGAACAGGGATGCGCAGGCGAGGATGACGAGGCCGAGCGCGATCGACTTGGTCGCCGCGGCGCCGACATAGCCGGTGACGATCTCGAAAGGCGAGACCGGGGCGGACAGCATTTCGTAAATCGTGCCGGTGAATTTCGGGAAGAAGATGCCGAAGCTGGCGTTGAACAGGCTCTGGGTGAACAGCGACAGCATCACCAGCCCGGGCACGATGAAGGCGCCATAGGGGACGTTGCCCATGCCGGTCATCCGCGATCCGATCGCCGAGCCGAAGACGACGAAATAGAGCGAGGTGGTGATGACCGGCGTCACCAGGCTCTGCAGCAGGGTGCGCAGCGCCCGCGCCATCTCGAAGCGATAGATCGCCCAGATGCCGTGGCGGTTGAACATCGGCGCGCTCATTGGCCGCTCCTGGTGCTGACCAGGCCGACGAAAATGTCCTCGAGCGAGCTCTCCCTGGTGTGGAGGTCCTTGAAGGCGATGCCGAGATCGCTCATCCGGCGGAGCAGGGACGGGATGCCGGTCCGCTCCTCATTGGCGTCGAACACGTAGAGAAGCTCCTGGCCGTCCGCGTTCAACGCCAAATGCCAGTCGGCGAGCTCCGGCGGCACGCGCAGCATCGGCTCGGCGAGGTTCAGGGTCAGCTGCTTCTTGCCGAGCTTGCGCATCAGCGCCTTCTTTTCCTCGACCAGGATCAGCGCGCCCTTGCTGATCACGCCCACCCGGTCGGCCATCTCCTGCGCCTCCTCGATATAATGGGTGGTGAGGATGATGGTGACGCCGCTGTCGCGCAGCCGCCGCACCAGGGCCCACATGTCGCGCCTCAGCTCGACGTCGACGCCGGCGGTGGGCTCGTCGAGGAACAGGATGTCGGGTTCGTGGCTCAGCGCCTTGGCGATCATCACCCGGCGCTTCATCCCGCCGGAAAGCTCCATCATCTTCGAGGCCCGCCGGTCCCAGAGCGAGAGGTCCTTCAGCAAAGTCTCGACGAAGCCGTCGTCGGGCGGCCGGCCGAACAGGCCGCGGCTGAAGCGCACCGTCGCCAGAACGGTCTCGAAGGCGTCGGTGTGGAGCTCCTGCGGAACCAGGCCGATCTTGCGCCGCGCCGCGCGATAGTCGCGGACGATGTCGTGGCCGTCCGCCACCACCGTCCCGCGCGTCGGCGTGACGATGCCGCAGACGATGCTGATCAGCGTCGTCTTGCCCGCCCCGTTCGGCCCCAGCAAAGCGAAGATCTCGCCGCGCGCGATGTCGAGGCTGACGTCGCGCAGCGCCTCGTCGCCGCCGGCATAGACCTTCGACAGATTGCGGATCGAGATGACCGGCGGCACCATGTTTTCCCCTTAACCTCTTCTACTGCGTCGGGGGAATCGGCGGTTCGCTTTCCGCGACCTCGAGCGTGAGGCCGTGGCGCAGCAGCATCGGCACATTGGCCATCGCGAACAGGATCGTCGCGGGAACGAAGCCCCAGATCTTCGCGCCCAGCCAGAAGTTCGTGCTCGTCGTCCGCCAGACGATCTCGTTGGCGACGGCCATGAGGATGAAGAACCCGATCCAGTTGCGGGTGAGGAGGCGCCAGCCCCGTTCCGAGAGGCCCGGATAGACCGATCCGAGCGCGACCTTCAGCAGATTGCGCCCCGTCAGCAGGCCGAAGGAGAGCAGCCCCGCCACGAACAGATAATAGAAAGTGGGCTTCATCTTGATCAGCCATTCCTGGTGCAGCCAAATGGTCAGGCCGCCGAGGATGAGGACCATCACCGCCGAGAACCAGAGCAGGGCCGACACCTTCCGGTAGCGGACCAGCGACACGATCACCGCCACGACGATGGCCGCCATGAAGGCGGCGGTGGCGGTGAAGATGCCGCGCCAATGGTTGACCGCGAAGAAGACGAGGAGGGGAGCGAGGTCGATGAACAGCCGCCCCAGCGCGCTCGGCTCCTTCGGCTTTGCCTGCGTGCTCATATTCTGCCCAGCCCCGCAATGGCGCGCGCCGCCTCGCGCGGGTCGAACGGGCGGAGGTCGTCGAGCCCCTCGCCGATGCCGATGGCGTGGATCGGCAGGCCGAAGCGCTCCGCCGCCGCCACCAGCACGCCGCCGCGCGCGGTGCCGTCGAGCTTGGTCATGACGAGGCCGGTGACTCCGGCCACCTCCTGGAACACCTCGATCTGGGCGAGCGCGTTCTGGCCGGTGGTGGCGTCGAGCACGAGCACGACGTCGTGCGGCGCCGCCGGGTTGAGGCGGCCGAGGACGCGGCGGATCTTGGCAAGCTCATCCATCAAACCCTTCTTGTTCTGGAGACGCCCGGCGGTGTCGACGATCAACGTGTCGATGCCCTCCGCCGTCGCCCTTTTGACGCCGTCGAAGACGATCGCCGAGCTGTCGCTTCCTTCCGGGCCGGCGATGACCGGCACGCCGATCCGGTCGGCCCAGATCTGCAATTGCTCGATCGCGGCGGCGCGGAAGGTGTCGCCGGCGGCGAGCAGCACGCCGTAATCCTGCTCGAGGAAGAGGTGCGCGAGCTTGGCGATCGTCGTCGTCTTGCCCGAGCCGTTGACGCCGACCACCAGGATCACCTGGGGCCGCGGGAAGGCGCTGATCTCGAGCGGCTTCGCCACCGGGGCGAGGATCTTCTCCACCTCCTGCGCGACGATCTCGCGCACCGCTTCCTCGGACAGGCCGCGCTCGAACCGCTCGCGCGCCAGCCGCGCGCGGATCCGCGCCGCGGTGGCGGGCCCGAGATCGGAGGCGATCAAAGCCTCCTCGATCCCGTCGAGGATCTCGTCGTCGAGCGCCGCCTTGGTGAACAGGCCGGTGAGATTGTCGCCGAGCCGCTCCGACGTCTTGCGGAACCCCGCCTGCAGCCGGTCGAACCAGGAATCGTCGCTCACGCGGGGATTCCGACGAGGATGTCGCCGTCGAGGGCGGTGATCAGCACTTGGGCGATATCGCCTTGAAAGCCCTCCCCATCGAGGGGAGGGGCGACACGCACAGGCGCGAAATTCTCGGCGTGTCCCAAGCCGTCCTTCTCGACCAGCACGCGCTGGCGCGTCCCGACCAGCCCTTCCAGCCAGGCCCGCTTGCGCCTCGCGCAGGCCTCGCGCAGCCGCCGCGCCCGCTCCTTCACCACCGGCGCCGGCACGGGCGGCATCCGCGCCGCCGGCGTCCCCTGCTTGGGCGAGAAGGGGAAGATATGGCCCATGACGATGTCGCATTCGTCGATCAGGCGGAGGCTGTTCTCGTGCATCGCCTCGGTCTCGGTCGGGAAGCCGGCGATGAGGTCGGCGCCGATCGCCAGGTCCGGCCGCCGGCCCTTCAGGCGCGCCACCGTCTCGATCGCCTGAGCGCGGCTGTGGCGGCGCTTCATCCGCTTCAGCACCATGTCGTCGCCGGCCTGGAAGCTCATATGGAGGTGCGGCATAAAGCGCGGCTCGTGGGCGACGATCTCGTCCAGCCTCTCGTCGATCTCGATACAGTCGAGCGAGGAGAGGCGCAGCCGCGGCAGAGCCGGAACGTGGCGGAGGATCCGCTCGATCAGCAGGCCGAGGCTCGGCGCGCCGGGCAGATCGGGTCCGTAGCTGGTGACGTCGACCCCGGTCAGCACGACCTCGCGAAAGCCTTCGCCTACCAGCGCCTTGATCCGCTCGACCACCAGCCCGGCCGGCACCGACCGGCTGTTCCCGCGGCCGTAAGGGATGATGCAGAAGGTGCAGCGATGGTCGCAGCCATTCTGCACCTCGACGAACGCCCGGCTGCGCTCGGCGAAGCCGGCGACGAGATGCGGTGCGGTCTCCCGCACCGCCATGATGTCGGAGACGCGGATCTCGGCCGGTCCACGGAGAAATCCCAATGTCCGTTCGGGCTGAGCTTGTCGAAGCCCTCCCTTCTCCTCACCCGCGTAAGGAAGAAAGGAGTGGCCTTCGACAGGCACAGGCCGAACGGTGGATATAAAGCTCGCCGGATCGAACTTCTCCGCATTCCCCACCACCCGCGCCACTTCCGGCATGGCCGCGAACGTCTCGGGCTCGACCTGGGCCGCGCAGCCGGTCACCACCAATCGCGCGCCGGGCCGGGCGCGCTTGGCCTTGCGGATCGCCTGGCGGGTCTGGCGCACCGCTTCGTTGGTGACGGCGCAGCTGTTGACGATGATCAGCTCGTCCTCGTTCGCCGCGAGCCGCCGCATCGCCTCGCTCTCGGCGGCGTTGAGGCGGCAGCCCAAGGTGATCACCTCGACGCTCACAGCGCAACCTCGCCGGAAAAGGAATGCGCCGCGGGGCCGCTCATGCGGATGCTCTCCCCCGGCGCCCATTCGATGCTGAGCGAACCCCCGGGGAGGCGCACCTCGACGGGGCTCGCGACCAGCTTGCGGCCGATCGCCGCCACCGCCGTCGCGCAGGCCCCGGTGCCGCAGGCGAGGGTGGCGCCGGCGCCGCGCTCCCACACACGCAGCCGGACGGCGCCGTCCTCGATGCTGGCGACGTTGACGTTGACGCGATCGGGGAAGAGCGGGTCCTGCTCGATCAGCGGGCCCAGCCGCTCCAGCGGCACCGCGCCGGCATCCGCGACGAAGAAGACGACATGCGGGTTGCCGACATTGACCGCGACCGGCCGGTTCAATTCTTCCCAGCCGACCGGCATCGCGGCCGTGTCCATCGCCCAGGCGAGCGGAATCTCTTCCCAGCCGAAGCGGGGGAAGCCCATGTCGATCGTCGCGGCGCCCTCCGCCGCCGAGCCGGAGATCAGCCCGCCCGCCGTCTCGATCGTGCAGTCGCCGCCGATCAGGGTGGCGACGCAGCGCGCCGCATTGCCGCAGGCCTCGACCTCGCCGCCGTCCGCGTTCCAGATCCGCATGCGCACGTCCGCCGCGTCGGACGGCTCGAGCACGATCAACTGGTCGCAGCCGATGCCGGTGCGCCGGTCGGCGAGCGCGCGGGCGCGGCCTTCGTCCATCTCCAGCGGCACCTCGCGCGCGTCGAAGAGGACGAAGTCGTTGCCAAGTCCGTGCATTTTCAGGAAGCGGCGCCTCATCGCCGCCCGCATCTAGGGAGCGGGACCGGGCAAGTCCACTGCGAGCCATCCGCCATGGCCCCTTGCCCGGCCGTCCCGCGCCGCTAGTGAAAAGCGATGGACCTCGCCGACCCGCAGAGCATGGGCTTCGACCCCGCCCGCCTCGCCCGCCTCGACCGCTTCATCGCCGAGCGCTATCTCGAGCCCGGGCTGCTGCCCCACGCCCAATTGCTGGTCGCGCGCGACGGGATCCCGGTCCACTTCTCGACCCAGGGCGCTGCCCGCGCCGGCAGCGACGCGCCGCTAGGCGAGGACGCGATCTTCCGCATCGCCTCGATGAGCAAGCCGATCACTTCGGTCGCCTTCATGATGCTGATGGAGGAGGGGAAAGTGGCGCTCGATTTGCCGGTCGCGGACGTCATCCCCGAACTCGCGGAGCTCGGCGTCTACGAGGGCGGGGGGGGCGGCAGCGCCTTCCGCACCAGGCCGCCCGACCGGCCGATGCTGATGCTCGATCTCCTCCGCCACACCTCCGGCCTCACCTACGATTTCCAATACCGGTCGAACGTCGACGCCGCCTATCGGGCGCGCAAGCTGCAGACGCTCCGCCCGACCCGTAATCTCGATGATTTCGTCGCGGCGCTCGGCGAGGTGCCGCTCGAATTCTCGCCCGGCGAGGCCTGGAATTATTCGGTCTCGACCGATGTGCTCGGCCTCGTCGTCGAGCGCGTTTCCGGCATGAAGTTCGAGGCCTTCCTCGAAAGCCGCATCTTCGCCCCGCTCGGCATGACCGACACCGGATTCCACGTGCCGGCGGCGAAGCGCGAGCGCCTGCCCGACGCCTGGGCGCTGCATCCGGAAAAGGGCCGCATCCTCTACGATAGCGGCGCGGAGAGCGACTGGGCCGAGCCGCCCCTGCTCGTCGGCGGCGGCGGCGGCCTCGTCTCGACGACCGCCGATTATCACAATTTCTGCCGGATGCTGCTCGGCGGCGGCGCGACGGGCGGCGTCCGCATCCTCGGCCGCAAGACGCTCGACCTGATGACCC
>JAQGLF010000034.1 GCA_028293025.1 Alphaproteobacteria bacterium | reverse complement strand
GCGCGCGCCTCTTCCAGGCTGGCCAGCTCGTTCTGGCCGCTCCTCGATCGCGACTGGCGGACCGCCTCGTAATCCAGCGCCGTCTTCTCGATCAAAGGCTCGCGCTGGGTGTCCGAGACGAGGGAGGAAGCGACGCCGACCGCGCGGCTGGCGTCGAGGACGTGGATCACCGGCCCTTCATAGGCGGGATCGATGCGAAGCGCGGTATGCGCCTTGCTGGTGGTCGCGCCGCCGATCAGCAGCGGCAGCTTGAACTCCTGGCGCTGCATCTCGGTGGCGACGGTGACCATCTCGTCGAGCGAGGGCGTGATCAGGCCGGACAGGCCGATCATGTCCGCCTGATTCTCGTTGGCCGCCTTGAGGATGTCCGACCAGGGCACCATCACGCCGAGGTCCATCACTTCGAAGCCGTTGCACTGGAGGACGACGCCGACGATGTTCTTGCCGATATCGTGGACGTCGCCCTTGACCGTCGCCATCACGATCAGGCCCTTACCCTTGGTGACGCCGTTCTTCTCCTTCTCGGCCTCGATGAAGGGGATGAGGTGGGCGACCGCCTTCTTCATCACCCGGGCCGACTTCACCACCTGGGGCAGGAACATCTTGCCCGAGCCGAACAGGTCGCCGACGACGTTCATCCCGTCCATCAGCGGGCCTTCGATCACCTCGATCGGCCGCGGCGCGCTCTGCCGCGCCTCCTCCGTATCCTCGACGACGAAGGCGTCGATGCCCTTGACCAGGGCATGTTCCAGCCGCTTGCCGACCGGCCAGCCGCGCCATTCCGCCTCGGCCTTCTCGCGGACCGGATCGCTGCCGAGATATTTCTCGGCGAGCGCCACCAGCCGCTCGGTGGCGTCCCCCTCGTTTCTGGGGGGGCGATCGAGGACCACGTCCTCGCAGGCCTCGCGAAGCTCCGGGTCGATCGCGTCGTAGACGTCAAGCTGGCCCGCATTGACGATCGCCATGTCGAGCCCGGCCGGGATGGCGTGGAACAGGAAGATCGAATGCATCGCGCGGCGCACCGGCTCGTTGCCGCGGAAGGAGAAGCTGAGATTGGAAAGGCCGCCCGAAAGGTGGACGTGCGGGCATCTCTCCTTGATCTCGCGGCACGCCTCGATGAAGTCGACGGCATAATGGCGATGCTCGTCGATGCCGGTGGCGACGGCGAAGATGTTGGGATCGAAGATGATGTCCTCGGGCGGGAAGCCGTCGGCGACGAGCAGGCGGTAGGCGCGCTCGCAAATCTCGATCTTGCGCTGCTTCGTATCGGCCTGGCCGACCTCGTCGAAGGCCATGACGACGACCGCGGCGCCGTAATCGCGGACCTTGCGGGCATGGTCGAGGAATTCCTCCTCGCCCTCCTTCATGCTGATCGAATTGACGATCGGCTTGCCGGAGACGCATTTCAGCCCGGCCTCGATCACGCTCCATTTCGAGCTGTCGATCATGATCGGCACGCGGGCGATGTCGGGCTCGGCCGCGATCAGCTTCAGGAAGGTGGTCATCGCCGCTTCGGCGTCGAGCAGGCCTTCGTCCATGTTGACGTCGATCACCTGCGCGCCGTTCTCGACCTGCTGGCGCGCGACCTCGACCGCGGCGGCATAATCGCCGGCCATGACCAGCTTCTTGAAGCGGGCGGAACCGGTGACGTTGGTCCGCTCGCCGATGTTGACGAAGGTGGAGGAGGCTTGGGGGGTCTCGGACATTGTCTCTCGGTTCGTTGGGTCTTTGTTATGCCGGACTTGATCCGGCATCCACCTTCCTTGGCGGGGGAGAAAGAAGGTGGACCCCGGATCACGGGACCCCATCAAAATACTACTTTGATGGGAACCCTATCCGGGGTGACGGTTGAGGCTAGGCAGCCAGGATCATCGGCTCGATCCCGGCGAGCAAAGTGCGGCGGGCGGGGTCGGGAATCGCGCGCGCCGGATAGTCATGGGCAATGCGGGCGATGGCGGCGATATGCTCCGGCGTCGTGCCGCAGCAGCCGCCGACGATGTTGACGATGCCCTGCTCGCACCACTGGCCGACCTGCGCGGCCGTGGTTTCGGGGCCTTCGTCATATTCGCCGAGATCGTTGGGGAGGCCGGCATTGGGATAGGCCATGATCAAGGTGTCGGCGATCGCCGACAAAGCGGCGACATGGGCGCGCAGCTGGGCCGCGCCGAACGAGCAGTTGAGGCCGATCGAGAGCGGCCGCGCGTGGCGGACCGACGCCCAGAAAGCCTCGATCGAATGGCCGGAGAGATTGCGTCCGGACAGATCGGTGATCGTCATCGACAGCATGATCGGCAGCGTGCGGTCGACGCGGCCCGCGGCGTGGATCGCCGCCTTGGCGTTGAGCGTGTCGAACACCGTCTCGATCAGCACGATCTCGGCGCCGCCTTCGACCAGCCCCTCGATCTGCTCGACATAGACGTCCGACAGGGTGTCGAAATCGACCTCGCGATAGCCGGGATCGTTGACGTTGGGCGACAGCGACAGGGTCTTGTTGGTCGGGCCGAGCGCGCCGGCGACGAAGCGCTTGCGCCCGTCCTTCTGCGCTTCCCGTTCCGCCACCTCGCAGATGATGCGGGCGGCATCGCGGTTGATCTCGCGCACCAGATGCTCGGCGCCGTAATCGGCCTGGCTGATCCTGTTCGCGTTGAAGCTGTTGGTGGCGAGGATGTCCGCGCCGGCGTCGGCGAAGCTCTGCGCGATCGCCCCGACTAGGTCCGGCCGGGTCAGGTTGAGGAGATCGTTATTGCCCTTCTGGTCGCGGGCGAGGTCGAGGCCGCCGCGATAATCGGCTTCCTGGAGCCGGCGCGCCTGGACCTGCGTCCCATAGGCGCCGTCCTTGACCAGGATGCGCCCGGCCGCTTCGGCCCTAAGCTGTTCGGCGATGCTCATTGGGTTCTTCCCGAGGCCTGAGGCCGAGCAGATGGCAGATCGCATAGGCCAGCTCGGCGCGGTTCAACGTGTAGAAATGGAATTGACGGACGCCGCCGGCATAAAGCTGGCCGCAAAGCTCGGCGGCGACGGTGGCGGCGACGAGCTGGCGGGCCGAGGGCAGATTGTCGAGGCCCTCGAACAGACGATCCATCCACGGCGGGATGGTGGCGCCGCAGCTCGCGGCGAAGCGGCGGGTCTGGGCGACGTTGGACACGGGGAGGATGCCGGGGACGAGCTCGGCATGGATGCCGGCCGCCGCCGCCGCGTCGCGGAAGCGGAAGAAGCAGTCGGGCGAGAAGAAGAATTGGGTGATCGCGCGGTCGGCGCCGGCGTCGATCTTGCGCTTCAGATTGTCGAGGTCCGCGGCTTGGGTCGGCGAGTCCGGATGCACTTCGGGATAAGCGGCGACCGAGATTTCGAACGGCGCCACTTTCTTCAGCCCGGCCACCAGCTCGGCGGCGTTGCGATAGCCGCCCGGATGCGCTTCGAACGGCTGGCCCGGCTCCGGCGCATCGCCGCGCAAGGCGACGATGTGGCGGATCCCCGCCTCCCAATAACCGCGGACGATGGCGTCGACCTCGTCGCGGTCCGCCTCGACGCAGGTGAGATGGGCGGCGGCGTGGAGCGACGTCTCCCTGACGATCCGCGCCACGGTATTGTGGGTCCGCTCGCGGGTCGAGCCGCCGGCGCCGTAGGTGACCGAGACGAAGCGCGGCTGGAGCGGCTCCAGCGTCTTCACCGACTCCCAGAGCGTCTGCTCCATCTTCTCCGTCTTCGGCGGGAAGAATTCGAAGCTGACGCCGATATCGCCGGCGACGTCGGCGAAGAGCGGCTCGCGCCAGGCGGCGATGCCAGGGCTGGCGATTACTGCGCTCATGCCGCGGCCTTCAGCCGCGCCGGCACCCGCTCGCCCGCCCAGATGGTGACGGTGAGCTCGCCGCCTTCGAGATGCTCGACGACCCTGCCCTGCAGCCCCGCCGCCTCGAGATATTTCAGCATCGCCTCGTCGGCGAAGCCGAGCCGGACATGGGCGGCCCGGTCGCGCAATTCCTCGCGCTCATGGGGCGCGAAATCGACGATCAGCAGCCGGCCGCCAGGGCCGAGCAGCCGCGCCGCTTCCTCGACCGCCGCCGCCGGCTGCTGCGCATAATGGAGCACCTGATGGACGATGACGGTGTCGGCCGAGCCGGAGCCGAGCGGCAAGGCATACATATCGCCCTGGCGGAGCTCGGCAGTTTCGAGACCGGCCTGGGCGAGCTTGACCCGCGCCAGCCGCAGCATCTCCGGCGAGCGGTCGACGCCGAGCGCGTGGGCGGCGGCGCCGCCGAACAGCTCGATCATGCGGCCGGTGCCGGTGCCGATGTCGACCAGCCGCCCCACCGCCCGATCCGCCAGCGCGCGGCCGACCGCCGCCTCGACCTCGCTCTCGGCGATGTGCAGCGACCGGATCTCGTCCCAATCCCGCGCATGGGCGGCGAAATAAAGCTCGGCGGCGGCGGCCCGGTCGGCGCGCACCGCGGCCAGCCGGGCGGCATCGGCGGCGATGCGGGGATCCTGCCCCTCCCGCTCGGTCCAGGCGTCGAGCATCGCGACGAGCGGCGCCACCATCGCGCCGTCGCCGAGGCTCAGGAACACCCAGCTTCCTTCCTTGCGCCGCTCGGCGAGGCCGGCGTCGATCAGGATCTTGACGTGGCGCGACACCCGCGGCTGGCTCTGGCCCAGCACCTGCGCCATCTCCCCGACCGACAGCTCCATCGCCCGCAGCAAGGCGAGGATCCGCAGCCGGGTCGGATCGGCGAGCGCGCGGAAGATGTCGACGGGAGGCATGGTTCTGGACATGAGGGATAAGGATATAAAGATATCTTTATATGCGTCAACGCCGACGGCGCCGCCAACGACCTGCCGCATTTACAACTGAATGAGTAGACTTGGCTTTTCGGCTCCGGTACATCCGTGCCGCTGGATCGCCGGGGGGAAGCTCCCGGCACCTCGCCCAGCACAACCAGTCTCTGCTCCCACAGGAGGAAGCAAATATGAAGAAGATTGCTCTCACTTTGGCCGCCGTCGCGGCCTTCGGCGTCGCCGGCTGCACTCCCAAGGCCGACACCGCCAATAACAGCATCGACGTCAACGCCACCGCCAACGAAGCGGCCATCGACGTCAACGCCTCCGCCAACGAGGCCGATACCGGCAACGCCGTCACCGCGACCGAGAATGCGGGCAGCGCGGCGGGCAACGCCGCCGGCGCCGCCGTCGGCGCGACCGGCAATGCGGTCGAATCGGGTGCCGGCGCGGTCGCCAATGCGGCCCATAACGCCACCCACTGATCGCCCGTCGCGACAGCA
>JAQGLF010000033.1 GCA_028293025.1 Alphaproteobacteria bacterium | reverse complement strand
TCGGTCGTGCCGAGATTGACGTTGACCTGCTCGATCAGCTCGGGGTCGAGCTGCTGGCCCGAGAACAAGGCGTAATTGCCGGTGTCGTTCAGCGGGATGCCGTCGAAGGTCTGCGAGATGCGGGTGCTGTCGAAGCCACGGATCGTCAAGGTGCCGCCCGAAGTCCCGTAGGGATCGTTGTTCTGAAAGCTCACGCCGGGCAGCATGTTGATGACGTCGTCGACCGACTGGCCGGGCGTCTGGTGCTGAATGAACTCGCTGGTCAGCACCTCTTTCGCCTTGCTGGTGTTCGGCACCTCGACGCCGCCGACCGCTTGAGTGCGGGTGCCGGTGACGACGATCGTGTCCTTTTCCATCTCGACGGAGCCGGTCGACTGGGCGGACGCGACGGACGGGATGGCGAGCGCGCTCGTCGCGCACAACAGCATGAACTTTTTCATTTTCATCAATCCCCTAGCTCAGCGTCCGGCGCGCTTTGCACCGGCAATGTTTGCACTTCGGAGACGAGCGATTGCGCTGACGAGCGGCCGCAGCGCTGCGAGCTGCTTTCCGCGCGTCGTTGTCCGATGAGGATTCCCCCCCGCCAGATTCGCCTCCCTGACCCTGGCGATAGCCGAGCGCTGCAGTGCAACCAAGCCGACTCTTCGTCCCCCACAGACTTACCCACAGGGCCGGGAACGAAATCCGGCGCCCGTTGCCTTTCGGCCACGGATTCCTGCTTGTCATGGTCGTCGGGATGACGATTGGGGGACAGGGGCAGCCAGCTCCGCGGTCCGGATCGAGGAAGCGCTTCCGACGCGGCCCGGCTTGGCTTATGCGGTGACCGGATGACGCGACCAGAGGATATCCCCGCCCTTATCGATGCGCTTTGCGAGATTTCGGACGGCTCCGTCTCCTGCCTCCGCACCGCGCTCGCCCGCTATCTGGCCGATGGCGAACGGCCCGACCCGGAGGCGCGGGCGAAAGGCCTGTTCGCCTATCCGGAGCTCAGGATCGACTATCGCCACGACCAGCCGACCGAATTCCCCACCCGCGCCTATGGCCGGCTCAACCGGCCCGGCCGCTATACGACGAGCGTCGCCCGGCCGCGCCTGTTCCGCAAATATCTCACCGAGCAGCTCAGCCTCCTCGTCCAGGATTATCAAGTGGAGGTTTCGGTCGGCCGCTCGGCGAGCGAGATCCCCTATCCCTATGTGCTTGACGGAACCGACGATCTCCGCCTCGACGGCGCCCTCGCCGCCGATCTCGGCCGCTGGTTCCCGACCACCGAGCTCGCCCATATCGGCGACGAGATCGCCGACGGCGCCTGGCTCCAGGCGGGCCGCGACGATCGGCCGCTGGCTCTGTTCGACGGCCCCCGGGTCGATTTCAGCCTCGCCCGGCTCCGCCATTATTCGGGAACGCCGAACGAGCATACGCAACGCTACATCCTGTTCACCAATTACGTCCGCTACGTCGACGAATTCGTCCGCTTCGCCGTCGCCGAGCTGCAGCGCGAGGACAGCCCCTATGAGGCGCTGTCGGCCGCGGGCGGCGTCTACGTCACGCGCGACACGCCCGACGCGGAAGCCAAGGTGGCGGAGGGCGGATGGCGGCGTCACCAAATGCCCGCTTATCATCTGATCGCGCCGGAAGGCGGCGGTATCACCCTCGTCAATATCGGCGTCGGCCCGTCCAACGCGAAGACCGTCTGCGACCATCTCGCCGTGATGCGGCCGGAAGCCTGGTTGATGATCGGCCATTGCGGCGGCCTCCGCCCCAGCCAGACGATCGGCGACTATGTCCTCGCCCATGCCTATCTGCGCGACGATCATGTGCTCGACGAAATGCTGCCGATCGAAATCCCGCTGCCCGCCATCGCCGAGGTCCAGCAGGCCCTGTACGACGCCGCCGCCCAGGTCACCGGCGAGGCGCCGCAGGCGCTGAAAAGGCGGCTGCGGACCGGCACCGTGGTCACCACCGACGACCGCAATTGGGAGCTGCGCTACACCTCGTCGGCTTTGCGCTTCAACCAGTCGCGCGCCGTCGCCATCGACATGGAATCGGCGACCGTGGCGGCGCAGGGCTATCGTTTCCGCGTCCCCTTCGGCACCCTGCTCTGCGTCTCCGACAAGCCGCTCCACGGCGAGATCAAGCTGCCCGGCCAGGCCAATGCCTTTTACGAGCGGGCGATCAGCCAGCATCTCAGGATCGGCATCGAGGCGTTGCGCATCCTCAAGCGCGAGGGCGCCCAGCTCCATTCGCGCAAGCTGCGCAGCTTCGACGAGCCGCCCTTCCGGTGAGCGCCGGCCATGCCCTGGTGGAACGTGCCCGCAAGGCCGCGCTCGGCGCCTATGCGCCTTATTCCGGCTTCAGCGTCGGCTGCGCGGTCGAATCGACGGACGGCGAGGTCGCGATCGGCGCGAATATGGAGAATGCCTGCTACCGGCTGGGCGTCTGCGCCGAGATCGCGGCGCTGACCGCGGCACAGCAGGCCTTCGGGCTTGAGAAGATCGCCCGGATCGCGGTGAGCGGCGGCCATGTCGCGGACGGCGCCATTGCCGGCGGGATATTGGTGACCTCCTGCGGCGGCTGCCGCCAGTCGATGCTCGAAGCGGCGCAGCTCTCCGGCCGCGACATCGAGATCGTGTCGGCGAACGGCGACGGCAGCGAGACTCGCACGGATCGAATCTCCGAATTGCTTCCCCACGGCTTCGGCCCGGCCAATTTGAAGGATGCTGGGTAAATCCTCCCTGTCGCGAAGCGATGGGGAGGACGAAGTCAGACCAGCTTGATCTCCCGCAGCCGCTCCAGCAGGAAATCGTGGGCGGTGATCGGCTCGGGATAGAGGTTCGGCCGCGCGGGGGTGATGCAGTCCGGCAGCGTCTCGATCAGGAAATCCGGCCGGAAGTGGAGGAAGAAGGGCATCGAGTAGCGCGAATGGCCGCGCCGTTCGGGCGGCGGGTTGACCACCCGGTGGGTCGTCGAGCGCAGCACGTTGTTGGTCAGGCGCTGCAGCATGTCGCCGATATTGACCGCGAGCTCGCCCGGCTTCGGCGTCACCGGCAGCCAATTGCCGTCGCGGTCGAGCAGCTGGAGGCCGGCTTCCTCGGCGCCGATCAGCAAGGTGATGGTGTTGATGTCCTCATGGGCGCCGGCGCGGACATTGGGGCCGTCGCCCGGGATCGGCGGATAATGGAGCAGGCGCAGGACGCTGTTGCCGTCCCTGACCGTGTCCTCGAAAAAGTCGGGCGCGAGGCCGAGATAGCGGGCGATCGCCTGGAGGATCCGCAGCCCGGTCTTGTCGAAGGCGGCGAACAGCTCGAGGAAGGTGTCGTGGAACGACCGGACCTCTTCCGGCCAGACGTTCGGCGCCATCAGCGCCTCATAGGGATGGCCCGGCGGCAGCGCGCGGCCGACATGCCAGAATTCCTTGAGGTCGTAGGCGGTCGCGCCCTTGGCGGTCTCGATGCCGAACGGGGTATAGCCGCGGGCGCCGCCGCCGCCGGGGATCTTGTAACCGCGCTTCACCTCGTCCGGCAAGGCGAAGAAGGCCTTCGCTTTCTCTTCCGCACGCGCGATCAGCTCGGCGGGAATGCCGTGGTCGGCGATGATGGCGAAGCCGTAGCGCTCGAACGATTCGCCCAATTCGCGGGCGAAACCTTCGGGGTCGGCGGCGGAGGCCGTCAGCGAGACGGAAGCGATGTTGCGTTCGGCGATGGTGGACATGGCCGCCTTTTAACCGCCGCGACGCGGTTCGTCACGCCGCCCTGTGTTGCGTCAGCCGGGGAGCAGCAGGCCGGCCAGCGCCGCGCTCATCAGGTTGGCGAGCGAGCCGGCGATCAGCGCCTTGATGCCGAGCCGGGCGATTACCGGCCGCTGATTCGGGGCGAGGCCGCCGGTCACCGCCATCTGGATCGCGATCGAGCTGAAATTGGCGAAGCCGCAGAGCGCGAAGGTGACGATCTTGACGCTGCGCGGGCTGAGCTGGCCGGCGTTCATCTGGCCGAGATTGATGAAGGCAACGAATTCGTTGAGCACGATCTTGGTGCCGAACAGGCCGCCCGCCGTCCCCGCCTCGTTCCAGGGTATGCCGATCAGGAACATGATCGGCCGGAAGACATAGCCGACGATGCGCTGGAAGCTGAGATTATTGAGGAAATCCACAACGGACGGGTTCATTGCCACGCAGAGATCGCTGAAGAGATGCAGATGTCCAAATGGCGTCCAGACAATTAGGCCGCACTGTCCATTCCTTCCAGCCAGCCATGAGCCGGCCCCGCCGAGCAGCCCGTTGGCGAGCGCGACGAGCGCGACGAAGGCGAGGACCATTGCGCCGACGGCAACGGCCAGCCGCACGCCGGTCTGCGCGCCCTGGGCGGCGGCCATGATGATGTTGGCCGGCCGCTCGCCTTCCTCGAACGTCTCGGCGATGTCGATCTTCTCCTCCGCAATTCCGATCGTCCGACCGGCCTCGTCGCCGAGCGGCAGCTCGTCCTTGCGCGGCTCGTCCGGCATGATGATCTTGGCCATGAGGATGCCGCCGGGCGCCGACATGAAGGCGGCGGCGAGCAGGAAGGGCAGCGCCTTCGGGCCGAGCAGCTGCGCATAAGCGAGGAGGATGGTACCGGCGACGCCGGCCATGCCGACCGTCATCACGGTGAAGAGCTGGGAAGGCGGCAGAGCGGCGAGATAGGGGCGGACGACGAGCGGCGATTCGCTCTGGCCGACGAAGATATTCGCCGCCGCGCTCAGCGATTCGACCCGGCCGATGCCGGTGATCCAGCCGATCGCGCCGCCGACCCAGCGGACGATCCGCTGCATCACGCCGAGATAGTAAAGGATGGCGACGATCGAGGCGAAGAAGATGATCACCGGCAGCGCGCCGAGCGCGAAAGTATGGGCCAGCGGATTGGTTTCCGCCGGTCCGAACAGGAATTCGGTGCCCTTGTTCGCATAGCCGAGCAGGTTGGAGACGCCGCCCGCCATCTCGGCAATGCCGGCCTTGCCCCAGCTCGTATAGAGGACGAGCACTGCGATCCCCGCCTGCAGGGCGAAGGCGGCGGCGACCACCCTGAGGCGGATCGCGCGGCGGTTGGACGAGAGCAGCACCGCCAGCGCCAGGATCACGGCGATGCCGGCAAAGCCCATCAAGATGCGATTCATTCCCCCCGCGCCCCCTTTTCCCTCACCAGACCATCTTCTTTTCGGCGGAAGCGAGCGCTGCGTCCAGCATGTCGACGGCCTCGCCGATGTCGCCGGCCACCATCAGCTGCGCGCGCCGTGCCGGCGACATGAAGCCGCTGCTCGTCGTGTGGTCGAGGAAACCGAGCAGGCCGTCCCAGAAGCCGGCGACGTTGAGCAGGCAGAAGGGCTTGGCGTGATAGCCGAGCGCGTTCCAGGTCCAGGCCTCGAACAATTCGTCGAACGTGCCGATGCCGCCCGGCAGAGCGACGAAGGCGTCGGTCAGCTCGGTCATCTTCGCCTTGCGCTCGTGCATGGTCGTGACGACGTGGATCTCGGTGAGGCCGGTATGGGCGACCTCGAGGTCGATCAGCGCCTGCGGGATCACGCCATAGGCTTCGCCGCCGCCGGCCAGCACCGCGTCGGCGACGATCCCCATCAGGCCCAGCCGGCCGCCGCCGTAGACGAGGCCGATGCCGCGCCGCGCCATCTCCTCGCCCGTCGCCCGCGCCGCGGCGGCGAAGGCGGGGTCCGCGCCGGGACTGGAGCCGCAATAAACAGCGAGACGCTTCATGTTCGCACGGGTCCCGTTGCGATCAGGGCCGTCCGGGGGACGGACCTGTGCGGAGCTGTTGCGAGGCGCTTCATGCGATTTCGGCAAGCTTGCCGAGGTCGGCTTCCGGGCGGGCGCCGAAATGGGAGATGATCTCGGCGGCGGCGATCGAGCCGAGGCGCAGGCTCTCCTCGATCGATTTGCCGCGCGCGCGGCCGACGAGGAAGCCGGCGGCGAACAGGTCGCCGGCGCCGGTCGTGTCGACGATGCCGCGGCCGATGCGGGCGATCGGCACCGACACCCGCCGACCGCTCTCCACCGCCAGCGCGCCGTCCGCGCCGCAGGTGACGACGAGCAAGGGCACCTTGGCCTGGATCGCGGCCACCGCGGCTTCGCGCGAGGCGAGGCCGGCCAGCTCGCTTATCTCCGCCTCGTTGGCGAAGAGGATGTCGATCTGCCCGCGGTCGAGCATCGCAATCAGCTCCGCCCGATGCGGCTTGATGCAGGCGATGTCGGAGAGGGTGAAGGCGATCTTGCCGCCGGCGCCGCGGGCGATGCCGATCGCTTCCATCATCGCCGCGCGCGGGCCTTCGGAGCGCCACAGATAGGCTTCGAGATAGAGGATCGCCGCGCCCCGGATCTGCTCCGCGTCCAGCGCGGCGGCAGAGAGCTCGTGGGCGGCGCCGCGGAAGGTGTTCATCGTCCGCTGCGCGTCGGGCGTGACGAGGATCAGGCAGCGGCCGGTCGGCTCGCCGCCGGTCATCGGCGGGGTCAGGAACTCGACGCCGAGCGCTCTTATGTCGTGGGTGAAGATCTCGCCCAACTGATCCTTCGCGACCTGGCCGACGAAGCCGGCGCGGCCGCCCATCGCCGCGATCCCGGCCATCGTGTTGGCCGCCGAGCCGCCGCTGGTCTCGCGCGCCTGGCTCATCTTTGCGTAGAGCCGGGTCGCGCCCGCCGCGTCGAGCACCTGCATCGAGCCTTTGACCAGCCCCTCTTCGGCGAGGAAATCGTCGGCGGCGGTCGCGATCACGTCGACCACTGCGTCGCCGATCGCGAGGACGTCCAGACGAATGTCAGTCACGCGGCGCTTGATGGCCGGGAACGGCGGCGACGGAAAGCCCTTTTTGCGCGGCGGGAAAGCCGTTACGCAGCCATCATGCAGACCGAAGCCCCTCCGCCGGGAATTCCCCGCTCGCTGTTCGTCTATTCGATCTTCTACGGCGGCATGGTCTGCATCGCCGGCGTGCTCGGCGCGAAGCAGGTGGCGCTGGGGCCGCTCGCGGTCGAGGCCGGCATCTTCGGTTTCATCCTCCTCGTCGTGCTGGCGAGCACGATCGCCGAGCTGCACGGCCGCGTCACCGCCGACCGGCTGGTGCGGTTCGGCTTCGTGCCGCTGATCGTATCGATGATCCTGATCCGCATCGTGCTGGCGCTGCCGACGGACCCCGGCATGTTCGAGCCGGCCAAGGCGGCGTTTCCGATCATCCTCGGCCAGGGCGCGCGGATGATGCTCGCCGGCCTCTTCGCCTATGGGACGTCGCAGACGCTCAACGTCCTCATCTTCTCGAAGCTCGCCGGAAGCGAGGGAAGCCGATTGCTCTGGCTGCGGGCGATGGTGGCGAGCGTCGCGTCGCAGATCGTCGACACCCTGCTGTTCATCTCGATCTCCTTTTACGGCGAGCGGCCGATCCTCGACCTGATGCTCGGCCAGATGCTCGCCAAGATCGTGCTGTCGATCGTGCTGGTGCCGGCGCTGATCTACTTCTTCGTCGGCCTCGGCCGACGCCTCGACGCCCGCGGCTGAACGCCGGGAGCGGAGAGTGAGCAAGCGCGAAACCAAGCAGGGCTCCCGCGGAAGCGAGCCCGACGTCGCCGTCCAGGAAGCGGCCACCGAGCCGCAGAAGCCGCCGCTTCCCGCCGACCAGACCGCGATCAGCGTTTCGCGCGGCTTCGCCTCCTGGCTGGGGCGGATGGGCTGCAGCCTCGCCTTCACCTCCTACCAGACCGGGCAGCTCTTCCTCGTCGGCCTGCTGCCGGAAGGGCGGGTCTCCTTCCACCAGCAGAATTACGTGCGGGCGATGGGCGTCCACGCCGCGCCGCAGCGCCTCTATCTCGCCTCCCTGTTCCAGATCTGGCGGCTGGAGAACACGCTCGCGCCGCACGAGCGGGCGAACCGCGATTTCGACCGGCTCTACGTCCCGCGCAACGGCCAGACGATCGGCGACGTCGACGCCCATGAGCTGGCGGTCGACCGCGCCGGCCGGGTGATCTTCGTCAACACCAAATATAGCTGCCTCGCGACGCTCAGCCTCACCCACGGCTTCCGTCCCCTGTGGAAGCCGCCCTTCATCTCGCGGCTCGCCGCCGAGGATCGCTGCCACCTCAACGGCCTCGCCATGGCCGAAGGTGCGCCGGCGTTCGTGACCGCGGTCAGCCGCTCCGACATGATCAACGGCTGGCGCGACCGGCGGCACGAAGGCGGCGTGCTGATCGACGTCCGCACCGACCGCATCGTCACCGATCAATTGTCGATGCCGCACAGCCCCCGCGTCGGGCCGCGCGGCGCGGTCTGGCTGCTCGATTCGGGCCGCGGCATGATCGCGCGGGTCGATCCGAAGACCGGCCGGAAGGAGGATGTCGCCTTCTGCCCCGGCTTCATGCGCGGCCTCGCTTTGATCGGCGGCTATGCGGTGGTGACGGTCTCCCTCCCGCGCGACGGCGCTTTTGCCGGTCTCGCCTTGCAGGACGAGCTGCGCGCCCGCGACGGCGAGCCCTGGTGCGGCCTGTGCGTCGTCGACCTCAAGCATGGCGACATCGTCGAGTGGATCCGGCTCACCGGCGCGATCAAGGAGCTGTTCGACGTCGCCATCATCCCCGACACGCACTGCCCGATGGCGCTCGGCATCGCCTCGCCCGACATCCAGAGCCTGATCACCTTCGAACCGGAATTCGGGCCGCTGATTCCGGCCTGAGGCCAGGACCCCTCTCCCCTGAGGGGAGAGGGAGGAGTCGCCTAATCCAGCCGGTAATGGTCGAACCAGGCGGCGCGGACCTGGCGGCCGTCCTTGGTGTAGCCGACCAAAGCGAGGTCCGATTGCGGCCAGACCGGCAGTCTGGCGAAATCGCCCCACTCGCCGGTCTCGACGAAGGCGAGGCCGCCGGCGAGCTTTTCCTCTGGATGATCGAGCGCCCAGCGTTCCAGCGCGTCCCGGCTCGGCATGGCCAAAGCGAGTTGGGCGCGGCTGCGGCGATGCTCGGGATCGGTGGCGCCGCGCAGCACGGCGAAGCGGGCGCGCAAATGCTCGAACCACTCGATCGTCGCGGTCGAGACCGCGACCAGCCGGTCGCCGCGATAGGCGACCGCGATCAGCTCCTTCGCCCTTTGCTCCGGCGAGGTGCCGGGCGGGAGCAGGCCGAGCCGCTCCCAGAAGGCGATCGCATCCGCCTCGATCCGCGGGTCGTCGCGCCGCCAGGCAGCCCGGATTTCGAGTTCGTCCGGAGCGGCGGCGGGGCGGTCGGGTGGATCTGCCATGTCGCGCTCAATCCAGCCGATAGTGGCGGAACCAGGAGACGCGGATCTGGCGCCCGTCCGGCGTATAGCCGCTCAGGCGGAGGCCCGTCCCCGGCCAGAAAGGCACCTGCCCGAGGCCGGCGAGCTCGCGGCTCTCGAGGATGGCGGCGATGCCCGCCATATTCTCCTCCGGATGGCCGGCGGCCCAGGCTTCGAGATGGTCGCGGGCGAAATACGCCATGGTCGAGGCGGCGTGACCGCGGCGCGCGTCCGGATCGACCGAGGAACGCAGCATGAAGAAGGCCGCCCGAAGGAAATCGAGCAGTACGGGAGCCGCGGTCAGCACCCCGATCAGGGCGCCGTCCTTGTAGCAGCCGGCGACCAGCTCCTTCGCCCGCGCCTCGGGCGAAGTATCGGTGCGAAGGTTGCCGAGCCGGCGCCAAAAGCCAATCGCGTCGGCTTCGAGCTGCGCGTCGTCGCGGCGCCAGCCGGGCCGCATCTCGACGTCGGTCGCGGGCTCGACCAGGGGCGGCCGCAGGATCAGCGGGTCGGCGGATTCCTTTTCCGCGGTCAGAAGCGAAGCCTCACGCCGGCGCGGACCGCCCGCCCCTTATAGTCCTTGCCGAAGTCGATCTCGCCGCGGACGAAGGCTTCCATCCTGCCGCTGGTGAGGGTGGCGCCGCCGGTCACCTCGCCATGGGTGCCCGGCTTCTGGTCGACGAGGTCGAGGATGCTGCCGGCGTTGAAGCTGCTCCGATTGTGGTCGATCAGCTCGGCGAAGCCGTTGATCGCGACATAGGGCGAGAAAGTGCTGCCGCCGGTGTCGAAATGGCCGCCGAGACGCAGGCCGGCGCGGGCGCGGGCGCTCTCCGCCTTGCCGAAGTGGACAATGTCGATGCCGCTCAGATAATTGTCGAGGTCGGCGTGGACCCAGGCGATCCCGACCGAAGGCTCGGCGAACAGGGCGCCCGACCGGTAGCTGTAGCCGGCATTGGCCTCGGCGCCGTAAGCGTCGCCGTGGAACTTCGCGTCGAGCCCGGGCCCGGGATGGGTCCGCAGCCGCAGCCAGTCATATTTGACGAGGCCATTGACGAAGAAATCGCCCGGATGGAGCTCGGCATAGACGCCGGCATTCTTCTCTTCGAGGTCGAGGCGGTGACCGGTCGCCCCGAAGCGCGCGGTGGAATCGCCGAGGCCGAAGGTGAGGCCGACGATCGCGGCGCCGCTCTGATGGTCGATGCCGCCTTGGACACCCTCGAAATCCTGGCGGAAGCCGGTGTTGAACGTCTCGGCCGTGCCGCCGCCCGAGAAAGCCTGCGACGACTTGCGGTCGGAGCGGCCGGTCCACAGCTGCACCCAGCCGCCCCAGGCATTGGCCGCGCCGCGGTGGCCGCCGCCGAGCCGGTCGCGGGCGGTGTCGATCTGCGCTTCGACGGCATTGGCGCTGTCGTACCAGACGTTGGTCGCGATCTCGCCGACCTTGACGGTTTCGAACACCGCCTGCCCCGGCAGGGCCTGGAGGTAGAAGTCGCCGTTCGGCCCGTCGTAGCGCAGCTGGCTGCGGATATAGCCGTCGGTGACCGACCCGCCGGTCAGGGCGAAGGCGCCGGCCTGGGTGCCCGGCGCCGCATCGACGACGAGCACGCCGTTGAAGTTGAACAGGAAGCGCGAGCTCAGCGAATTGACGTCGATCAGGGTCGATCCGGTGGCGAGGCCGCCGACGACCAGCCGGTCTGCGGTGCCGGCGCCGAGACTGACGTCGAGGCCGAGATGGCTGCCGGCGAGGCCGTTGAACGTGCCGGAGGTGACGAACCGGTCGTCGGCGGCGCCGTCGCGCAGGTCGACGAGGCCGTTATTGTTGAACGTCTCGAGGCTGTTGAACGTGGCCGTGCCGTTGGTCGAGCGGACCGTCCCGCTATTGTTGAAAACGTCGTTGCCGCCGCCGAACTGGGTGGTGCCGATCGCGTCGAACGTGCCGGCATTGTTGAGCGTGTCGGCATTGTCGGTGAGGCCGATGGCGCCGCGGATGGTGCCGCCGGCGACGGTGTTGATCACGGCCGCGCCGCCGGTCACGCGGATGGAAAGGCCGTTCGTCGACACGACGAGGCCGCGGACGGTGATCGCGCTGCCCGTGGTCGAGGTGACGGTGATCGCGTCCGAGCCGGCGCCGCTCACGCTCACCGCATTGGCGTCGACCGCGACAGCGCCGGAGCCGGTGGTTGCCCGGATCCCGGGGCTGTTCGCGCCGGTGGTGGTGACGGTGCCGGTGCTGGTCACCTGGACGTCGCCGGTAGGGGTGCTGGCATCGACGCCGGGGCTGTTCGCGCCGCTGGTCGTGACCGAGCCGCTGGTGATGATCAGAGGCGGCGGCAGGGCTTCGGTATGGGCGCCGAAAGCGGCGACGCGGAAGCCCTGGGTGCCGATGCCGGCGGGCGCGGCGGCGGCGAGGGCGCTCGACGAGCCGGCTGTGCCGCGGACGACGTGGATGCCGGCCGAATTGGCGCCGCTGGTGACGATTGTGCCCGACGTGACGCTGATCGTGCCGGTCGCATAGGCGAAGATACCGTCGCTGCCGTCTCCGGTCGTCTTGACGGTACCGGTGCTCGTGACGGCGACGTTGCCGGTCTTTGCGCTTGCGATGATGCCGTCGCTGGTCTTGCCGCCGGTCGTCACCGAGCCGCTGGTGACGCTGACGTTGCCGATGGGCGCCTGGGCGACGATGCCGCTGGCCAGATCGCCGGTCGTCGTGACCGATGTGCTGCCGACCGTAACATTGCCGTTCGCCGAAGAGGCGTCGATGCCCCAGGCGCCGGCGCCGGCCGTGGTGACGGTGCCGCTGGTGACGCTGACGCCGCCGGCGGCGTCGTGGACGACGATGCCGCGGCTGTCGGCGCCGGCCGTGGCGATGCTCGCCGAGGTGATTCCGATCGCCCCGGCGCCACTGGCGTAGATGCCGTCGCTATTGGCGCCTCCGGTCTTGACCGGGCCGGTGCTGGCGACGGTTATGCCGGCCGATCCGTCCGCCCGAATGCCATCGGCCTGGGCGCCGGCGGTGGTGACGGAGCCGCTGGTGATGGAGATGGTGCCCGCATCGGCATAAGCGTCGATGCCGATGCTTTGGGCGCCCTTGGTCGAGACGCTGCCGCTGATGACAGTGACGTCCCCGCCGTCATAGGCGCCCGCTTCGATGCCGCCGCTGCCGGCGCCGGTCGTCGTGACGATGTTGCTGGTGATGAACACCCCGGGCGCGCTGTCGACCGGCGCGAAGAAGGGCGCCGCCGCTATGGCCGTGTCGCAGGTCACTTCGCAATAGGTCGTAGGCTCGTCATGCTTCTGGACGCCGACGATGCCCGCCGCATTGTCGCCGGCGGTGGCGACGACGCCCGAACCGACGATCACCGTCCCGTGGCTGCGCGCGTAGAGGCCGGTGCTGCCGTCCCCCGCCGTCGTGACAGAGGAGGAAGTGACGCTGACGGTCGTGGCGCCATAGCCATAGGGATCGGACACCGCCTCGATCCCCTTTGCATCGTCGCCGTGGGTGACGACGCTGCCGCTGTGGACGTCGACATCGGCGGCATAGGAGCCGGCCCGGATGCCGCTGGAATTATCGCCGAAGGTTTCCACCGCCTTGCTGGTGACGATGTTGTCCCCGCCCGCATAAGCGGAGACGCCCACGCTGTAGCTGCCGTGGGTGGTGACCGTGCCGGTGCTGGTGACGTCGATTTCGTTCGGCGAGCGGGCATGGATCCCGTCGCTCGCATAGCCATGCGTGGTCACGTCGCCGCTCGAGATGGTGACGTTGCCGGCGCCATCGGCCATGGCATCGATGCCGTTGCTATAGTCGCCCCGGGTCTCGACGCTGCCGCTGCTCACCGAGACATCGGCCGCCCGGGACCTCGCATAGACCCCAACGCTCTCGTAACCGCCGGTCGTCACCGTGCCGCTGGTCACGGAGACGGCGCCGGTCAGCGAATGGGCCGAGATGCCGGCCGAATAATCGCCGGCCGTCTCGACCGCGTGGCTGTCGACGGTGACCGGACCATAGGGCGCGACGGCGGAGATGCCCGGGCTGCTGTCCCCGGACGTGCTGGCGGTGCCGGTGCTCGTGACCTGCACTTCGCCGGTGTCCGCGCTCGCGTCGATGCCGTCGCTATAATTGCCGTGGGTGGTCACGTCGCCGCTGGTGATGAACACGCCGGTCGGCGTCGGCGCCGCAAGCGCCGTGGTCGGCGTATCGATCGTGCAGCCGCAATCGCCCTGATAATAGGTCTGCCGGCCGGTGATGCCGGCCGAGTGGTCGCCATCGGTGGTGACAACGGTCGAGCCGATCGTGACGTTGTTGGAGGCGAAGCCGACGATGCCGGGGCTGGCGTCGCCATAGGTCGTCACCGACCCCGAGGTGATGTCGACCGTCGTCGAATAATAACTGTTAACGTCCGAAATGGCTTGGATGCCGGTCGATTTGGCGCCGTGGGTGACGATCGTGGTGCTGCCGATAGTGATGTTTCCGGCATAGGCATAAGCGTCGATCCCGGTGGCGGTGCCGCCATAGGTTTCGACATGCCCCGAGGTGACGGAGACGTTGCCGTAGCCGCTATTCCCCGAAATGCCGGTGCTGCTGTCGCCATTGGTGATGACGCTGTCGCTGGTGACGCCGACGTCGCCGGAGCCGCGTGCGTGGATGCCGATCGAGAGATCGCCGCCCGTGATGACGTCATGGCTGGCGACGGTCACGGTCCCGTACGGGGCGTGGGCCGAGATGCCCTCGCTGTAATAGCCGGACGTGGCGGCCGTGCCGCTGCTGGAAACCTCGACATTCCCCGTCGCCGAATAAGCGTCGATGCCGGGGCTGTAAGCGCCGTGGGTGGTGACGTCGCCGCTGGTGACCGAGACGAGCGGCGGGGATATGACCGTCAGCGCCGCGAAGCTCGGGAGGCAGTCGATCTCGCAGGGCGGGGGCGGCAGCGTGTCCGTCGGAGGCGCCTGGCGGGCGACGATGCCGGCCGAATGATCGCCGTCGGTCGTGACCGAGGTCGAGACCACTGTGACGTCGACCGGCCCGGCCGCATAGATGCCGGTACTGTACTGCCCATGGGTGGTGACGGTGCCGCTGGTCACCGACACCGGGCCGCCGCCGTCATTAGAGTGGGTGCCGCCGGCGGTGGAGACGGCGCTGATGCCGATCGACCGGTCTCCCGTCGTGCCGACCGTGCCGCTGGCGACCGTGACCGACCCGCCGCCCAAAGCGTCGATGCCGAGGCTGCCCGCCCCCGCCGTCGTCACGTCGGTGCTGGTCACCGAGACGTTGCCGCTTGTGCCGAAATATTTGCTCGCGCCGGAACGGGCGGAGATGCCGGTGGCGTTGTCGCCGCCGGTCTGGACGGTGCCGCTCACGACCGTGACGTTGCCGCCGCCGTCATATTTGCTGCCGCCGCTGACCGCGCTGATGCCGACCGACTGGAGCCCGGTCGTCGTGACGCTGTCGCTGGTCACGCTGACGGCGCCGCCGCCGCCATATTTGAAGCCGCCGCCCGAAGAGGCGGCGATGCCGATGCTCGAATCGTCGCCGGTGGTGACGATGTGGCTGGTGACGGTCACGGTGGAGCCGCCATATTTGAACGCGGCCGCGGATGTGGCGACGATGCCCCCGCTGCTCGTCCCCTGGGTGGAAACCGTGCCGGTGCTGGTGACGGAGACGGTGCCGCCACCACCATATTTGCCGCTGCTGCTGCCGCTCGTCGCGACGATGCCGCGGCTGCTCGGCCCGAGGGTCGAGACATCGCCGCTGGTGACGCTGACCGCGCCGCCGCCATATGTCGAGCCGCCCGCGGAATCGGCGACGATGCCGTCGCTGCTCGCGCCCGAGGTGGCAATGCTGCCGCTGGTGACCCCGACCGCGCCGCCGCCATATTGGCCGCCGCCCGCGCTGGTCGCGACGATCCCGGACGCATGGTCGCCGTTCGTCGTCACCGATGCGGCGCCGACCGTCACCGCGCCGCCGCCCGCCACGGTGCCGCCGCTGGAAAGGGCGCTGATGCCGAGGCTGTAATCGCCTTCCGTCTGGATCGTGCCGCCGTCGATCGTGATCGCGCCGCCGCCCGTGCCGTAGGCGCTGGTCGAAGTGGCGACGATGCCGCTCGAATGAGCCCCGGTGGTGGTGATCGAGGAGCTGGTGACGCTGATCGCGCCGGCGGGGCTGGTATAGGAGTAATATTCCCCCTCGTTCGAGAGCGCGGAGGTCGCGACGACGATGCCGTTGGCATTGTCGCTGCTGGTGGCGACGGTGCCGCTGGTCACATAGACCGAGCCGCCCTTGCCGCTCGCGTCGATGCCGTTGCTGCCGTTCGTGGTCACCGAGCCGCTGCTGATCGTCACCTGGCCATTGCCGGTGGCGCTGGCCTTGATGCCGACGCCGCCGCCGCTCGCCGTCACCGAGTCCGACGCGATGCGGATATTGCCGCCCGCCACCGCCTCGATTCCGTTCGCGTTTCCGGACGTCGCGACGCTGCCGCTGTTGATGTAGACGCTGTTATTCTGGCTGTGGGCGTAAATGCCGCGGCTGCCCGCGCCGATCGTCGCGACCGAGCCGCTGCCGATGGTGACGCCGCCCGCACTGCTGCCGTAAATGCCGTCCGCATTGTCGCCGGACGTCGTCACCGAATTGGCGTCGATCTGCACGCCGTATGAGCCGGAATAGTTCGCGCTGCCGACAATGCCGCGATCGCCGTCGCCCGTCACCGCGACCTGGTCGACCCCGATATAGATGTTGGCCGCATGGGAAGCGATGACCGAAACGCCGGGTCCCGACGTGGCGTTGATCTGGGTGTCGTCGCGCCCCTCGACCAAGAGATTGATGTCCGACGCGTCGGAGCTGACGTTCACGCCTTCGGTCGTGACGACGCCCGGATCGAGCACCAGGGTGAGGTCGGCCGGCGTGGGGCCGTAATCGATGCCGGTCGGATAGGGGTTGCCGTCGGGCGTGCATTCGATCGTGCCGGGACCGGGGGGAGTCGGGCCGCATTGCTCGGTCTGCGCCGAAGCGGGGCTGGGCAAAGCGGCATAGACGAAGAGCGAGGTGCCGATCAGCAGCGCCCGCGCCGCCAGCCGCCGGGAGCCCTGGCCGCCGTCCGGTGCCGTGAATTGTCCGCCCTTGAGCGCGGGATAAGCCATTATTCCGTAACCCCCTCGTCCTGCCGCTCGCCGGCGCCCTCTCGGCGAGCAACGACCTTAATGCGCCCCTAAGCTCATTTCCAGCCTGAAACGAGGGGGTTCGTCTCGTTTCCTTCCTACCGGCCCCAAGTGACGATCCGGCGTATTCGTCCCGGCCGGCTGCGATGCGCCCGGAGACACGCGCACCGCATTCCTCAACGACGGCCCGCCGTCGACGCTTCGAAGACCGCCAGTTGCGCGTCGAAAGCACGCTTGTAGGCGGGCCGCGCTTCGCCGCGGGCGACATAGGCGGAGAGGTTCGGATATTCGTCCAGAATACCCGATAATCTCAGCCTGAGCAGCACCGACGCCATCATCAGGTCGCCCGCGCTGAACCCGCCATCGAGCCAGTCGGCATCGCCAAGGCGAGCGGAAAGCTGGCCCAGCCGGTCACGGACGCGATCCTCGACGAGAGGCATGCGTTGCTCGGACCAGGGCTTGTCGCCCTCGAGGAGCCTGGCGGTTCCCAGCTCGAGGATCGGCGGCTCCACCGTGCTAAGCGCGGCGAACATCCATGTGATCGCCCGCGCCCGGGCATTCGCATCGTCCGGCAACAGGCCCGCATGGCGCTCCGCGATATGGAACACGATCGCCCCCGTCTCGAACAAGCCGAGATCGCCTTCTTCATAGGTCGGAATCTGCCCGAAAGGATGAAGCGCCAGATGTGCGGGCTCCTTCATCTCGGTGAACGAGACGAGACGTACGTCATAAGGCTGGCCCACTTCTTCCAGCGCCCAGCGAACCCGCATGTCACGCGCCAAGCCCCTGCCGCCATCGGGCGGGCGTTCAAAGGCGGTAATGATGGGGGTCATGGCGAGGCTCCGGGTCGATAGCGATCTGCCCGTTCGGCGGGGAGGCCGGTTTGAAAACGGGCAGTGGCGGAGCGGGAGGGATTCGAACCCTCGATACGGTTTTGCCGTATACTCACTTTCCAGGCGAGCGCCATCGACCACTCGGCCACCGCTCCGCATGCCCTGGAGGCGTGGGTGCTCTAGTGCGGCGGCGGCGGCGGGGCAAGCGAGGCGAAAGCGTCGATTCGCTTCGCCAGATCGACGTCGCGGCTGGTGACGCCGCCCTCGCTATGGGTGCTGAGCGCGACGTCGACGCGGTTCCAGCTGTTCGACCAGTCGGGATGATGATCCGCTTTCTCCGCCGCCAGCGCGACCCGGGTCATGAAGCCGAAGGCTTCCGGGAAATCGCGGAAGCGGAAGCTGCGGCGGATCGCCTGGGCGTCCGCGTCCCAAGCCCAATCCGGCAGCCCATGCAGTGCCTCCGCCCTCGCGTCGTCGCTCAGCCGCATTGTATCCTCCCGTGCTTCGCCCTTATGTCGCGCAAGCGATGACCCAAGGTCAAACCCATGCGCCCGATGCGGCCGAGATCGAGCGGCTGGCCGAGGCGGCGATCGCCCGCATGCCGGAGGAATTCCGCCGCCATTTGGAGGGCGTCGTTCTCAGGATCGACGATTTCGCCGAGGACGAAGTGCTGGACCAGCTCGGCATAGAGGATCCGTTCGACCTGTCCGGCCTCTATTCCGGCCGCCCGATCGGCGAGCAGTCGTCGATGCTGTCCGGCGAGCTGCCGGCGATGATCCACCTCTACCGCCGCCCCTTGCTCGACGAATGGGCCGAGACCGGAATCAGCCTCGAGGAATTGGTGACGCATGTCATCGTCCACGAAATCGGCCACCATTTCGGCTTCTCCGACGCGGACATGCACGCGATCGAGGATCGGGCCGGGTGACTGGCGGACCGGCGCTGCTGAGGCTGGACAAGCTCGCCTGCATCCGCGGCGGACGGCTGCTGTTCGAAGGGCTCGACCTCGTCCTGGGGCCGGGCGACGCGGCGGTGGCGACCGGCCCGAACGGCGCCGGCAAGTCGAGCCTGTTGCGGCTGGCCGGCTGCCTGCTGCGCCCCGCGGCGGGCACGGTCGAGCGGCCGGGCGCCGCAGCGCTGGCCGACGAGGGACTGGCGCTCGATCCGAAATCGAGCCTCGGCCGCGCACTCGGCTTCTGGGCTGGGATCGACGGTGCTGATGCCGAGACCGGCATGGCGGCGATGGGCATCGTCCCGCTCTCCGACGTGCCTGTGCGGATGCTCTCGATGGGACAGCGCAAGCGGGCGGTGCTGGCGCGGGTCGTCGCGTCGGGGGCGCCGCTCTGGCTGCTCGACGAGCCCGCCAACGGCCTCGACGCCGACGGGCTGGCCCGGCTCGAAGCTACAATGGCGGCGCACCGCGCGGCGGGCGGTGCGATCCTCGCTGCCAGCCACCAGCCGCTCGCCCTCGACGGC
>JAQGLF010000027.1 GCA_028293025.1 Alphaproteobacteria bacterium | reverse complement strand
CGGCCGCATCGTCAAGGCGGATGTCGACGGCGCCGCCGGCAAGGCTCCCGCCGCCGCACCCGCCGCTGCGCCTGCAATCGCTCCGACGGCCGCCGCGCCCCAGCCCGCCGCGGCCCACGCGCCGGCGCCGACTTATGGCGTGCCGGACATCCCGCACGAGGTCGCCAAACTCTCCAACATGCGCAAGACGATCGCGCGCCGCCTCACCGAGTCGAAGCAGACGATTCCGCACATCTACCTGACCGTCGACATCCGCCTCGACGCCCTGCTCAAGCTGCGCGGCGAGCTCAACGCCAGCCTCGAGAGCCGCGGCGTCAAACTCTCGGTCAACGACATGCTGATCAAGGCGCTGGCGGTCGCCCTGATGCAGGTGCCCGAATGCAACGTCCAATATACCGGCAACGAGCTCGTCACCTTCAAGCGCGCCGACATCTCGGTCGCCGTCTCGATCCCCCACGGCCTCATCACCCCGATCGTTGCCGGGGCGGACACGAGGAGCCTGTCGTCGATCGCCACGGCGATGAAGGACCTCGCCGGCCGCGCCCGCGAGGGCAAATTGCAGCCCGAGGAATATCAGGGCGGCACCGCCAGCCTCTCCAATATGGGCATGTACGGCATCAAGCAGTTCGAGGCGGTGATCAATCCGCCCCAGGGCATGATCATGGCGATCGGCGCCGGCGAGAAGCGGCCCTATGTGATCGACGACAGCCTCCAGATCGCCACCGTGATGGGCGCCACCGGCAGCTTCGACCACCGCGCCATCGACGGCGCCGACGGCGCCCGGCTGATGCAGGTGTTCAAGCAACTCGTCGAAGCGCCGCTGGGGATGATTGCGTAATGAACCCCTCTCCCTTTACGGGAGAGGGAGGGACCCGCCCGCGCAGCGGGTGGGAGGGTGAGGGCACGGCTCCCACGCGCAAAGACCTCCTCGCCCGCGCGCAATGGATGCGCGCGAACCCGACGGAAGCCGAGAAGCGCACATGGTCGATGCTGCGCGATCGTCGCCTCGGCGCGTTCAAGTTCCGGCGCCAGCAGGTGATCGCGCCTTACATCGTCGATTTCATCTCGCTTTCCGCGCGGCTGATCATCGAAGCGGACGGTTCGCAGCATGTCGAAAGTCAAGACGACCTCCGGCGGGATGCGTTTCTGCGCGCACAGGGATTTCGCTTGCTGCGATTTTGGAACGACCAGATTCTCGCTGAATCCGATTCTGTAGCATCGGCGATCTTTGCCGCACTCAAATTCCCTCACCCTCCCAAGCCTGCGGCTTGGGCCCCTCCCTCTCCCGCAAGGGGAGAGGGGCTAATCGGAGCAACGAATGGCTGACACTTACGACCTCGTCATCCTCGGCTCCGGGCCCGGCGGTTATGTCGCGGCGATCCGGGCGAGCCAGCTCGGGCTCAAGGTCGCGATTGTCGAGCGGGAGAAATTGGGCGGCATCTGCCTCAACTGGGGCTGCATCCCGACCAAGGCGCTGCTGCGCACCAGCGAGATCAACCATTATCTGACCCACGCCTCCGCTTACGGCCTCTCCGCCGAGAAGATCGGCTTCGACCTTGCGAAGATCGTCGAGCGCAGCCGCAAGGTTGCCGGCCAGCTCAACGCCGGCGTCAAGGGGCTGATGAAGAAGAACAAGATTGCGGTGGTCGAAGGCGACGGCGTCCTGACCGGCAAGGGCGGCCTCAGCGTCACTAGGGATGGCAAGAAGACCGACCTCCAGGCCCGGCACATCATCGTCGCCACTGGCGCCCGCGCCCGCGACCTGCCCTTCGCCAAGGCGGATGGCAACCGCATCTGGACCTATCGCCACGCCATGGTGCCGAAGGAGATGCCGACGAAATTGCTCGTCATCGGCTCGGGCGCGATCGGCGTCGAGTTCGCCAGCTTCTATTCGGACATGGGCGCGGAGGTGACGATCGTCGAGATGCTGGAGCGCGTCCTCCCGGTCGAGGATGAGGACGTCTCCGCCTTCATGCACAAGGCGCTGGCCAAGCAGGGAATGAAGATCCACGTTTCTTCCGGCGTCGAGAAACTGGAACCGGGCGCGAACGGTGTGAAAGCGGCGCTCAAGGGCGGCGATGCGCAGGAGTTCAGCCACGTCATCGTCGCGGTCGGCATCGTTCCGAACACCGAGAATATCGGCCTGGAAGCCTTGGGCGTGAAGACCGACCGCGGCCATATCGTCACCGACGGCTATGGCCGCACCAATGTCGAGGGCATCTACGCGATCGGCGACGTCACCGGTCCGCCCTGGCTGGCGCACAAGGCGAGCCATGAGGGGGTAGTCTGCGTCGAGGCGATCGCCGGCGGCAAGCCGCACGCCTTCGAAACCTGGAACATCCCCGGCTGCACCTATTCGCGCCCGCAGGTCGCCTCGGTCGGCCTCACCGAGGCGAAGGCGAAGGAGCAGGGCCACAAGGTCAAGGTCGGCAAATTCCCGTTCATCGGCAACGGCAAGGCGATCGCGCTCGGCGAGACGGAAGGCTTCGTGAAGACCGTGTTCGACGAAGCGACCGGCGCCCTGCTCGGCGCCCATATGGTCGGCGCCGAGGTCACCGAGCTGATCCAGGGTTATGTGATCGCCCGCCAGCTCGAGACCACCGAGGCCGAATTGATGGAGACGATCTTCCCGCATCCGACGCTCAGCGAGATGATGCACGAAAGCGTCCTCGACGCTTATGGGCAGGTCATCCACATGTAAGGAGGCGGTCCGAGCGCCGTCACATCAGTGCCCTCCAGGCGCGCGTCCCGCCGCTTCGTCGTCTGTCATGGCAGCTCCCCCCAAGGTTGCGTGCTGAGCCGACCTTCGCTTCGACCAGGCAAATGGGGGTTGGTGGAGCAACGCGGCCGCATCGGCAGGCGTTCCGCCGAGAGCCGGCGCCGCTGGACAAGGAAACTGGACGACGCTCGCGCCGCGAGGCTAGGACCCCTGGACAAATATGAGCGCCCCCGAGAACAATCGCACCCTGCTGATCGCGCTCGCCGCGAATCTGGGCATCGCCGTGTCGAAGTTCGTCGCGGCGGCGATGACCGGGTCGTCGGCGATGCTGACCGAGGGGGTGCATAGCCTCGTCGACAGCGCCAACCAGTTGCTGCTGATCTGGGGCCGGCGCCAGTCGAAGAAGCCGCCCGACCGCAAGCACCCGTTCGGCTATGGCCGCGAGCTCTATTTCTGGAGCTTCGTCGTCGCCCTGCTCGTCTTCGCGCTCGGCGCGGGCGTGTCCGTCTACGAGGGCGTTATCCACATCCTGCATCCCGAGCCGGCGGTCTCGCCGCTCATTGCCTATGGCGTGCTGCTGATCGCCTTCCTGCTCGAAGGCGGCTCGACCGTTTCCGCGTTCAAGGAATTCCGCGCCGCCAAGGGGTCGCTGGGCTGGTTCGCGGCGGTGCGGGCATCGAAGGATCCGCCGACCTTCATCGTCCTGCTCGAGAATGGCGCGGCGATGGCGGGCATCCTCGCCGCGGCCGCCGGGCTGGCGCTGAGCCAGGCGACCGGCAACCCATTTTTCGACGGCGCCGCTTCGGTCGTTATCGGCCTCATCCTCGGCGTCACCGCGACCCTGCTCGCGCACGAATCCAAGGCGCTGCTGATCGGCGAGGCGGCCGATCCGGAGCTGGTCGAGGGGATCAGGGCGGTGGCGGCGCGGCAACCGGGCATCGTCGGCGTCGGCCTCGTCCTCACCGTCCATTCGGCGCCCGACCAGATCACGGCGATGCTGAGCGCCGATTTCGACGACGCAATCACCGCCGGGCAGGTCGAGCGGATCGTCGCCGATATCGAGGCGGAGGTGGCGCAGCGCTGGCCGGCGGTGCGGCGGCTGTTCGTCCGGCCGGAGCAGAACGCCGCCGCGCACCGCCGCGCCGTCGTCGCCGAATGATCGGAAGAGCGGGGCGAAGCGGCCTTCTCCACGGCGCCGCCTCGCTCGCCGCCTTGCTGGCCTCGCTCGCCTTGTTCTGGCCCGGCGTCGCGCTGTTCGACAGCGTCTATCAATATCGGCAGGCGCTCAGCGGAATCTACGACGACTGGCATCCGCCGATCATGGCGCGCCTCTGGTCGCTGCTGCTCGGCCCCTGGCCGGCGACGGCGCCGATGCTGATCCTCCAGCTCGGCCTCTACTGGCTCGGCCTCGGCCTGCTCGCCGCGGCCTGCGCCCGGCGCGGCCGGGCCGGCGCGGGCTGGGCGATCCTCGCGGCCGGAGCGGCGGCCTTGCTCTCCTGCTGGATGGGCGCGATCCTCAAGGACGGACAGATGACCGGCGCCCTCGCGGCGGCGGTGGGACTCATCGGCTGGTTCCGGCTCGAGGAGAAACGCCTGCCCGCCTGGGCGGCGGCGCTGGCCTTGCTTCTCCTCGCTTATGCGGTGCTAGTGCGGGCGAACGCGGTCTTCGCCGTCGTGCCGCTCGGCCTCGCCTTGTTCGGCTGGATCGGGCTGCGATCGACCGCCGTGCGCGCCGCATCGGCCCTCGCCGCGAGTGCCGCAATCATCCTCGTCTCGCCGGTCGTCAACCACCAGCTGCTGGCGGCCGAGCAGAGCGGCGTCGAGAACAGCCTCCTCGTCTACGACGTCGCCGGCACCGCGATCCGCGCCGGGGCCGGCGACGTCGCCGGAGTGCCGCGGCAGCTTTGGGCGCGGGCGGATGCGAAGGGTTGCTACAGCCCCCACCAATGGGACCAGCTCGGCGAGCCCGAATGCCGGGTCGATCCGCGGCTTGTCGCGATGCCGGGGCATCCCCCGGTCTATCGGCTGTGGCTGGCGACGATCCTGCGCCACCCGATCGCTTATTCCCTCCACCGGCTGGCGCATTTCAATGCGACGATGCGGCTGTTCGTGCCCCGCAACCTTCCCACCGGCGTATCGCCCGTCGATTCCGAGGCCAACGATCTCGGCCTCGGCCGCGCGCCGGGCGACGGCGAACGGGCGTTCTGGACGGCGGGAACGATCTGGGCGGAGCTGCCGCCCGCCTGGCCGGCTTTCTGGCTGGCGCTCGGCGCGGTCGCCTTGTGGCCCGCGGCACGGGCGCCCGCCGGGCCCGACCGCAATCTAGCGCTGGCGCTGCTGCTCTCCGCCTGCTGCGGCGGCTTCAGCTATGCCTTGGTCAGCGTCGCATCCGACCTGCGCTACCACCTCTGGACGATGCTGGCGGCGCCGGTCGGCATTGTCCTGCTCGCTGCGTCGGGCGCGATCCGCAGGCGCCACTGGGCCGCGTTCGCGGCGGCCGCCGCGGCGGTGACGCTCGTCGGCTTCGCCGGTCGGCTGCTGCTGACGCCGCTGCCGCCGCCCGTCTGAGTCCGTTGCCCGGGGCGCGGGATCGTTGCATGGAGCGGCATCAATCAGGCGGGAGGTCGGGAAGATGAAGCATTTGATCGCTCATGCGGCGGCGGCGATCGGCGCCGCCTTCGCCGTCGCCCCGGCGGCGGGGCAAGGCAGGGCGCCGGTCGTGGTCGCGGTCACCGCCGATCGCATGCTCGACGTGCTCGCCGGCACCGAGATCCTGAAGCCTGTGGTGGTGATCACCGACGGCCGGATCAGCGCCGTCGGCCGGCAGGGGGAGGTGGCCATCCCCGCCGGCGCCCGCCTGGTCGACCTGCCGGGGCGGACGATCCTCCCCGGCCTGATCGACATGCATGTCCACCTGACCTCGCTCGCCGAGATCGGCGGCTATCGCGGCTTCGAATATACCGACAGCTTCTGGGGCGCGGTCGGCGTCGCCAATGCCGGCAAGACGCTCCGCGCCGGCTTCACCACGGTCCGCAACGTCGGCGCCGACGCCTTCC